>NZ_JBHSQV010000143.1:0-19364 GCF_042658665.1 Marinicrinis lubricantis | reverse complement strand
TTCGACACTCTTACCTTACCAAACGAAGCGGTGTTTTTCTATGTCGTCAAGCATTCGATCTAATCGATCACAAACTCATGCTGCACTTGCCATTAACCCGATTTTGGCTCTGCGAAAGTTGAGTTAAGAAGAAAAAGGAGGGAGTACAACGATGAGTTGGCTTCATAATATGAAAATTTCGACGAAATTAGTTTCTAGTTTCATCATTATTACGGTTCTATTAGCGGTAGTTGGTTTGCTAGGTTTACAAAATTTAAAGACGATCAGCGATGATATGGACGACATGTATTCGAACCGTCTCGTCTCTGTGCAGGTTTTGTCAAAAGCAACGATGGATTATCAACGTATTCGGGTGGGTATTCGTGATATATTAATACTTTCCGGAGAACAGCGTCAGGAGCGCATCAGTGAAATCGAGGGTATGAAGAAAGGTGTAGAAGAAAGTGTCAATGTGTTCCGAGGAACTCCGCTTACGGATAAAGACTATGAGCTGCTTTCCAAATTCGATATGGAATGGGAAGCCTATCTGCAGCTGGTGGATGATGCGTTTGTTCTTGCCAACGAGAATAAAGATGATGAATTGCTAAATTTATTAACCGGAGATATGAAAAAAGCCGGAGATGCGCTGAAAACAACGTTGGATGAGATTATAGATTTGAATGTTGGGTTTGCTGAACAATCCAACATGGACGCCAAGGACGCTTATGATTCATCACGTATGATTACTATTGGTATTATCGTTGTGGCAGTAGCAGTCAGTTTACTGCTAGCTTTCGGTATCTCGAGAATGATTACGAAATCGATCAATAAATTGATGCATATCGTTGCTGAGATTGCTGCTGGAGACTTGCGTCAAGACGTGGATATCAAGGCAAAAGACGAGGTGGGACAGTTAGCTGCCTCCGTTAACGAAATGCTGGAAAACCTGCGTGATTTGATCGGCAAGACACTGCAGTCCGCACAAAGTGTGGCAGCGGCTTCTCAGCAAATTTCAGCAAGCACGGAAGAGATCGCGAGCGGCAGTGCGGATCAGTCTAGTGCGGCTCAACGTATGAATGAATTGTTCCGGGATTTATCCGAGGCTGTAAATTCAGTGGCACAAAGTGCAGAACAAGCGTCCGAGCTATCCAACCAAACCGTTTCTGTCGCGCGTCAAGGCGGAACGATTGTCCAATCGTCGATGGAAAGCATGGAAACCGTCAACATACAGATGAAGCGGCTGGAAGATGATTCTACAAAAATCGGTGAAATCATTGAAGTGATTGATGAAATTGCGGAACAGACAAATTTGCTCGCACTGAATGCCGCGATTGAAGCGGCAAGAGCCGGTGAGCAGGGCAGAGGCTTCGCAGTGGTAGCTGACGAGGTGCGTAAGCTGGCCGAGCGAAGCGGAGAGGCAACGAAGCAAATTACTTCGATCATTAAAGGAATGCAAAGCAATACAGGAGTCAGCGTTCAATCTGTCTCTGAAGCCGTTCAAAAAACGAAGCAGGTTCATGATTCCTTCGCAGAAATTATTGATATGGTCAACCAAACGGCGACGAACGTGAATGAAATCGCTGCAGCCAGTGAGGAACAATCCGCCCAGGTGAATGATTTCGTCCATTCGATTGAATCTATCGCTTCGACCAGTGAAGAAGCGGCGGCCGCTTCGGAAGAAACGGCGTCCAGCTCGCAATCGCTCGCCAAGTTATCCGAGGAATTGAATGAAGTCGTCAGTGTATTCAAAATCTAGCATTCTCAATGTACCGTCTTTCCTTATGGGAAGACGGTTTTTAACTGTTGTAACCGTATGAAAGCCAGATTGTTTTTTTACATTCAAAATTTTGTTTTATTATTCTTAGTAAAAGAGTAGGAATAAAGACCGTTTCACGTTATAATCGGTTTAGGGTAATATATTATAAGCGGGCAGAAGCCTAAAAATGTGATAAGGAGTCATTAGACATGGACAAAGTACTTATTTTTGGTCACAAAAATCCCGACACGGATACGATCTGCTCAGCGATCGCATACGCTGAATTGAAATCAAAGCTGGGTTTGAATGTCGAGCCTGTACGTCTAGGTGAATTGAATGGAGAAACCGAATTTGCGCTGAAATATTTTAACATGGACGTTCCGCGGCTTGTAGACTCCGTAGCGGGTGAAGCGAAGGAAGTCATTTTGGTAGACCATAATGAACGCCAGCAGAGCGCGGATGATATCGACCAGGTGCAAGTAATCGAGGTTATTGACCATCACCGAATTGCGAATTTTGAGACCAGCAATCCACTGTACTATCGAGCTGAGCCAGTAGGCTGCACAGCTACAATCTTGAATAAATTGTATAAAGAGAACGGCGTAGAAATCCGTAAAGAAATCGCGGGATTAATGCTGTCTGCGATTATTTCCGATTCCTTGCTGTTTAAATCTCCTACTTGTACGGCGGAAGATGTGGCTGCTGCCCGCGAATTAGCGAAAATCGCAGGTGTTGACGCAGATAAGTACGGCTTAGACATGTTGAAAGCTGGAGCGGATTTAAGCGATAAAACGATTGAACAATTAATTTCGCTCGATGCGAAAGAATTCCAGATGGGCAGCCGCAAGGTCGAAATTGCTCAAGTGAACGCCGTGGATGTGAATGACGTTCTTTCTCGTCAGGCGGAAGTAGAAGCAGCGCTAAACGCGATTATTGAACAAAAAGGCTTAGATCTGTTCGTGTTCGTCGTTACTGATATTTTGAACAACGATTCGGTTGCCATCGCTCTTGGAGAAGCAGCCGCTGCCGTAGAACAAGCTTATAATGTTAAGCTTGAGAACAATAAAGCTGTTCTTAAAGGCGTCGTTTCTCGTAAAAAACAAATTGTACCGGTATTAACAGAAACGTTGAGCAAATAGAACTGAAATGCTATAAATCGAAAGAACACCGTTCATACTTTGAACGGTGTTCTTACATTTCCATGGACTTGATGAAGCCAGAAGTTGTCGAATATTATACCGAAAGAACTAAGTGTACGATTCGTTTCATACTTTATATACAGTACAAAAGAATGGTTTATTTCCCTTTTGAAGGAAAACGCTAGAAACCGTTGAATGACTAGAAAGGTATGCGCGTATGTTGGGTAAGGGAGCATACATCTGAAGTTCATTCAACAGGAGGTTTATTCATTGTATGAAAGTAAGAAAACGGATTATTGCCATGCTAAGTGCCGCTTTGTTTACGGCAAGCTGCATTCCTTCTACGCTGCATTCGGTCGTCCATGCGGCAGACAGCTCCTTCATCAGTAAAATTGCTCAGGAGTATGAGGATTTTTTCAGGACGACGGATGATGCGTATCAAACGTATCTGCGTGAGCAGACGAAGCTGTACCAACAGTTTCTCGATCAACATCGACTAGAATTCAAATCTATCCATGATCAGTTGAACGATGACCTACGCCAAATGAGTATTACCCTGGAAGCAGACATTCTTGAGCTGGAGAACACGTACGGCAGCAGAAATGATAAGTTAAGAGCTTACAGGCAAGCAGCTAATAAAAATTCAATTGGCAGTGCGATGGATTTATACGAGGATATCATCGATAAAAACTCCATCGGTTCACCGATGGATCAATACGAAGATGCTATCGATCCGAATACGATTGGCAGTGCCATGGATCAATATGAAGATGCCGTAGACCCGAATTCAATTGGCAGTGCCATGGATCAATACGAAGACGCCGTTGATCCTAACTCTATCGGCAGTCCAATGGATCAGTTCGAGGACGCATCGGATATTCACAGCATCGGCAGCATTATGGATCAATATGAGGACGGCGATATCACGAAACCACAAGCAGAACAGCAGATGAAGCAGGCGAAGCAAAACGCGGTTTCCGCCATTGAATCGGTTAAGAACAATACGACGACGATGATTGAAAATACGAGAAGTCGTTCCGCTGCCGATATATTGAACAAGAAAACGATGTTGATCCAATCGGCACTTCAGCAGAGAAAGCTGACCATCCAGACTTTATCCGACTTAAGAAAGAATTTGACGGGTACGGGAATTACGTTCCCTGACTTCGTCATCGCAACGAATGAAATTAAAGTGATGATCGATGGAGAATTGCAGCAGTATGAGCAGCCTCCAGTCGCTAAAGGCGGATATGTGCTGGTACCGATGCGAGATATCTTTGAACGACTTGGCGCAGAGATTGAATGGAACAATAAGGAACAATCCGTAACAGCGAAAAAGGACAGCACGACGATATATTTGAAAATCGGCAGCAAAGAAGCACAAATCAATGGTGCTGCGCAGCAGCTTGAAACAGAGGCACAGCTGGTCAACCAGAAGACCATGGTACCATTAAGATTTGTCAGCGAAGCGTTAAGCGCTGAGGTGAAGTGGGACGGTTCGACGAAAACGGTCTATATTAACACGCAAACAGCAGAAGAATTGACGACGGAATAGACTGTTGCTAACCAGTCTGCGGGATGATCCATCCTGCAGACTTTTTTTCTGTTTATCATTTAAGGATCATCCATGTTATGATGAGGTGGTAGTATGGGATAAAATGTATAACACGTGTGAAGGATGATGCAGGAAATGAGAGCATATTTGAAGAAAAAAGGTATCGACTTCCGGCTCCATACCTATGGTATAACGGCGCTGACTTACATGGCTTACGGCCTTTTCAGTTCCTTGATCATTGGCCTTATTATGAAGACGTTAGGGGAGCAGCTTCACATTGATTTCCTCGTTTCGGCGGGACAAGCCGCGAGCAGTTATTATGGTGCAGCAATCGGGGCTGCTGTCAGTTACGGGTTAAAGGCCCCTCCTTTGGTCCTTTTTTCAGCTGTCATTAGCGGGGCTGTTGGCGTGGAGGTAGGGGGCGGACCTGCCGGGGCATTTGCGGCAGCACTCATCGGGACGGAGATTGGGAAGCTCGTATCGGGTTCTACGAAATTAGATATATTAGTTACTCCCTTCGTGTCCATCCTCGCTGGCTGGACATCTGCTCAATTTATCGGCAAATTGATAGCCGATGGCATGCTGCTCTTGGGGGATGCCGTTAATTGGTCCGTCGATCAGCAGCCCTTCATTATGGGAATTCTCGTCGCCACCATTATGGGTCTGGCTCTGACGGCACCAATATCCAGTGCGGCGATAGCGATCATGTTGGGTCTGGATGGTGCCGCCGCAGGGGCCGCAACGGTAGGATGCTCGGCACAAATGATCGGGTTCGCCGTGAGCAGCTATCGGGAAAATGGCATTAGCGGTTTGCTGTCGCAGGGCATTGGGACGTCAATGCTGCAGGTGCCGAATATTATCAAAAAACCGCTTATATTAATCCCGCCTACTGCCGCAGGTATATTGCTCGCTCCTTTTGCGACACTTGTTTTCCATATGGAAAATGTGAAGGAAGGGGCAGGTATGGGAACGAGCGGGTTCGTAGGGCAAATTTTCACCCTTACCACGATGGGATTTCGACTGGAAGTGTGGATGTACATTGCCATCCTGCACATCATTGGGCCTGCCATGATCAGTTTGGCCATTTCTGAATATTTCCGGCGTAAGCAATGGATCAAGTACGGGGATATGAAGCTGGAGCTCAAAGCATAAGTTTGGAAATAAAAAATGTATAGTAGAGTTGGAGGAAGCTGATATGAAAATCAACATACATAAAGCCGACATGCAGATCATCACAGGAGAAGGATATGTAGGTAAGGTGGAGTTTGACGTCACGGGTCATAAGGAGGCATATGAACTCGTACTGCAAAGCAAGAAGGGCAATGAGTGGGGTTATTCTCTGCACTTTTTACACGAACCGGGGCCAGAAGAAGAAATGGATGCCGTTGACGAATATTTGGATGAAAATGATGAAGCATTTTTCGAAATGGTGAATGCTGCTAAGAGAGCCTTGAAGTCAGAAGGAGAATAGATCAGTACTGAGTCGAACGTGCGGACCAGTTGTGATTTTTTCTACGATTTGTTCATTTTTGCTGCAGACTTCTTTCATGGCCTTGGATGGTATTGACCCTCAAAATACGGGATGAAATAATAGGGTTAACCTTCCGGAGGGAATCCATGGAAAAGGTGGTTGAAGCCGTGAATGTACGAATTGCGAAGAAAATTGCGGTGATATGGTTGACGCTCATTTGGCTTGGAACGAGTTTGTGGACGGTGCCTGCGCTAAATGTCGAAGGAGCGGAGCCGTCCACGGTTACCATTGATTCTCACCAAGACGGTGACATCGTTGCTGCAGGTATCATTCGTCTATCAGGGGCTTACTCTAACGCATACGATTTAAAAATCGTCGTTAATGGAACCAAGGTGGACAAAGTTCGGGTGAAGGATGATGGAACTGAATCGGGTACGTGGCATTATGACTTAAACACATCCGTATATGATGAGAAAATTGAAATCGTTGTCATCGGTTCGGATTCCGTCACGAGGTACGGAGTATGGTCTCCATTTATGACACTTCTCATCGACAACCCAAAAGCAAGCGTTCCAAAGGTCAGCATCGTAGATCCAGTAGAACAAAAGACCGTGCAGGGGATGGAGAAAATTCGCACAGCAGTGGACGCGAAAAATCAGATCGTCCGTGTTGAGATTCGAGTCAACGGCGGTCCATGGGAAGCCGCAGAAAAGAAAGGTAAGCATTATGAGTTGAAGTGGGATACCAAACGCGTTCCAGCAAGAACGAACAGTATTGAGGCTCGAGCGATAGACATGTACGGCAACGAAGGTTGCAGCTTAACTAAATATGTGAGAACGAAAGGCGCAGTCTCCGATCCAGTCACTACTGTATCACAGGACCGCGCGATATGGATCTGGGAATCCGAATCCTATCCACTCGTGATGAATGCAGGATCCAGGGAAGTACTTCGTTCGCTCGCACAAGATACAGAGACATTCGGGCAAGACCCGATCACTACACTATACTTAGGGGTAGATACGTATTTCGGCAGCGATATGCTGGAGGATGAACGGGAGAAGGTCAGGAATTTCGTTTCTTGGGCTCATGAAGAAGGCTTCCAAGTTCAAGCATTAATTGCTGGCGGGACAAAACCGCCTTATTTCGGTGCCTATGAACGCTATCATGATATAGCCCTTCGTGAATTCGAAAAAGTGCTGAATTATAATCTGTCATCGGAACCTGCCGAACAATTCGATGGGGTTAATATTGACATCGAGCCTTACATTGCTGCTGATTTCAAGTCTGATAAGCCGTCCATACAAATTCAGTACTTGGACTTACTGCGAAAAATCGTAGAGCGAAGAGATGCTTCGGGCTTGAATTTGCCGCTCGGTCCAGCCATACCCCGTTGGTATGACACATCTGACACTGCGACGGACATTCCATGGAATGGAGCCACTAAACCGTTAAACGAACACATTCAAGAGTTGATGGACTATATCGCAATCATGGATTATCGGGATCAGGCGGAAGGCTCGGTCGGCATCATTGCACAAGCACAAAATGAAATCGATTATGCGATGTCCATTGGAAAGAAGCATTCCGTTGTCATTGGGGTAGAATCGAAGGATATTGCGGACGGCGGTGATCCTGAGATGATTTCGTTCCGAGAAGAAGGCAGAGCATGGATGGAGTCTGAGTTAAACAAAGTATATGATGCTTTCTCAGATAACAGTGCTTTCGCGGGTATTGCTCTTCATCAATACGAAGATATTCAAAAGCTTCCATCGCAGTGGGGTCCCGATGCGAGATGGTGGGAGCCTCCGGCAGATCATCAGCCGCCTTCGGCCGTAAGTGGTTGGCCGTCAGCAGCCGCTTTTGATTACCAATCCATTGAGATTTCTTATGGGATGGCTTCTGACAATACAGAGGTGGATGAATACCGAATTTATCGCGGAATGACCGCAGACTTTCCGGCGGATGAGGCACACCTGGCTGGAACCTCTCGCAGTCTTTCTTATTTAGACAAAGGACTGCTTCCAGAAACGACCTACTATTACAAGGTTGCAGCTGTCGATGCCCAAGGAAACCTGGGACCTGTTTCGTCTGCTGTTTCTGCTGTGACAGGCTCTACTGAATTAAAGCCTATGATTATAGGTGAAATGACAGTAACGTATGAATCGGGGCGTGGGCTGGTGTATCTGAAGGTCGTTGATATGGAGACGGGGCAGCGTGTCCCGGCTGTCGTTCATGGAAGATATACGTATATGGGCGGAAAATATATCGATGTAAAGACGAATGCCGAGGGTGTGATGACTGCACAATCTGAACTTGTCGACAAGGAGTCAGGGATGATCGGATTTCAAGTGAACCGCTTGAATGCACCGGGATATTACTGGGCATCCGCTTACGATCATGAGCTTGCGGATACCGTACAGTGGGGACAATAGCAGAACGACCGTGAATTGTGCCAATTGATAAAAAATGGGGAGGTCACAAGATGAATCGCTGGTTGAAGATGTTAGGAATGTTTGCCCTTATCTTATTCTTCGGCATGAATCTGACATCCCAGAGCGCAAATGCCAATATTTCTTGGTGGTCGGACGGTGCCGATACTGGACAGGATGCTCGAGCGATTTGGATGTATTTCTCCAATGAATATTCGAATCTATATGATACGAATGCCAAAATTACGGAACAAGTCGCGGAAATGAAGGAGAAGCAGATTGACATCATTATCGCTTCATTGAATTCCGCCGATCTATCTCAGCTGTCTGATCCGACTTCGGAAAAAGCGCAGCGTATACAGCACTTGGTCAATTCCGCAAGCACTTACGGTATTCAGGTATACATTGGCCATTGGGAAGATATGTTTACTGCCTCAGACGGGCAGATGAGTAACGATGACCACGTGGATCATGTGATTCATTTTAATGAACAGAATGGGCTGAGCAATCAGGATATTATGGGGGTTGTTACCGATTACGAAATGCACGGCACATCACGAACCTCTGCGATGTATGAACAATGGCGGTTGTTTCATCATCAGTTAAAAGAACGCATTGGAACGCACAATTTAAAGCTGATCCCGACCATCAGCGAACCCGATACGATGATTGCAAGCTGTAGAGACGCTGGATGCACGAGCGAATGGATGACTGCCAATGGAATCAGCGGATCGGGAACATACCAAGGAGACGTCGCTTATTTCACAACGTACAATGGAAGTACGTTCGCAGACGCGCTGATGGTGATGTATTATTACAACACCCCTGAATTGATTGAATCTAAAGCAGCAGACGATATTATTGAGGCAAGCAGCATGGTCAATCCGGTTCCCATCATTACGGGCATCAGTGTAGGTGAGAACAGTATCGATCCCAGTTTGCTGACGAAAGCCGACGTGGAAGAAGTCGTTAATCGAATGGAATTGTTGAAAGGGAATTATGCCCAAGGAATACTCGGTGTCATGTGCTGGAAGTGGGATGATCCGGACGATACGGATGATGAATACAGAGGTGTCATGTCGCATCAGGTCGATGTCCAAGAGGATGCTTTTGTACGAAGCGGAGTTTACAGCGAAGGTAATTACGGTAATGAATCCCTCATCGAGATTAAGGATGCACCTAACGGTACTGCCGGTGCGGACTACGATCGGTTGGGTTATATGAAGTTCAATTTAATGAGTAGTGAAAGCTCGTCAACGCCTTCCTCGGCGAAGCTATATTTTTATGTCGACCGAGATGTGACCGACGGCATCGTTCAGTCCGTTCCGATTACGATACAAGGACTGCAGGATGATCAATGGAGTGAGCAAACCATAACATGGAACAGCAGACCTTCCAGTATAGATGCCGTTATCTTGGGAACCGTGGACATTACTTCAGCCGGGTGGTACAGTCTGGATGTGACGAATTACGTGCTGCAGCAATCGGATTCAGTCATCACTTTACGGTTTTACGATGCTCAAACAAAGGATAGGCTTGTTTCCATTCATAGCAAAGAATCGGGTAACAAACATGCGTTCATCCGTATCCATTGAACGTGAGTGAAGAAGCTAAGCAGGGGAGAGAAGGGGAGTCGGCGGGCAGCAGCCGCTGAATCCCCTTTTTCATTTATGTGGAATATAATTAATAATATTAATAATTTATACCATTAATAAAGTTTATTTTCTGCGCAATTTCAGCTGCTTTCGGTAATGGGAAGGGGTTACCCCGAATGCTTTCTTGAATGATTTGCTGAAGTGAGGATAATCTGAAAAACCAACTTGATGCGCGATGTCCATCGTAGAATCGTCTGTCGTCTCCAATAATTCCTGCGCTTTATTCAGTCTGAGCTGAATTAAGTATTTAATAAAGCTCACGTTCATTTCCTGCCGAAAGGAACGGCTGAAATAAGCAGCAGAGATCCCGATGGAATCGGCAACCTCTTGTAGTGTCAATTGCTCTGAGCAGAAATGTTCCTCCATGTATTGCACTGCTTTTAAAATATTTAATCGCGATCCTAGATTACGTTGATTCTTTAATTCAGCCACGATTTCTGAAGTATGCCCGCGCATCGTTTCTTCAACGGTACGGCATGGATCATACCTAGACATAACTTGGATAGCTGGTGAAAAAACAATGTCTCGCATTTCCAGAGATCGAATCGCAGAATGCAGTACATTTGACGCGAACTGGGACATGGTCAATTCTGGAGAAGGATGGAGACGGTATAATGCGATCATTTGGTTTATGGTCTGAAAAGCTCGCTCTTCATCAGCCGTCCAAAGCTGTTCTGCAAGTTTATCTCTAAGCTCATTCATTTCGATGAACCATCTGCTTTGTTCAAAGAAACGCTGCTCGCTCTGTACGAGCTTCTCATACATGGCATGTAAAGTATGATGTAATTGTTCTGGAACGATCGGCTTTAAGAGGAAGTCAGAGACACCGAAACGGATCGCTTTCTGCGCATACTCAAATTCGTTATAGCCTGAAAGTATGATGAAAAGCGTATTCGGCTTTAAATGCTTGGCGGATTCGATGAATGCGAGACCATCCATCTCCGGCATCCAGATGTCTGTAATGACAATCTCCGGCAAATGCTGTTCAAACGCGTTTAACGCCTCGCTGCCATCCTCGGCTTCCGCCACCACATCGAAGGGAAGCGCTGAATCTTGTATCAGTTTTTTCAAACTGAGGTGAATCATATATTCGTCATCTACGATCAGGACACGATATCGCATCATCTATGACCTCCTTTGGCAGTGTGCCCAGATAAGGCAGCGTAATCTCAATGATAGTTCCTTCGCTAGAAGATTCCACGATATGCAAACCATATGGCTTCCCGAAAGTCAGTCGAATTCGTTCGTGAACATTGGTCATGCCGATACTGGCCAAGCTATGATCCGCTTCAGATGGATATTCATCGGTTCGAACAAAGAATTGATTGTACTCATCCATCACACGCCTCGTCATGCCTCCGCCGCGGTCTACGATAAGCATTCGGAAAAAGCTCGGATGTCTTTCACCGAAAATGCCGATATACGTCGGTTTCCTCTGATGCTGTTGATATCCGTGCACGAACGCATTTTCGATCAGAGGCTGCAGCGTCAGTCGGATCATCGCCACCTCCGACATCGATGGTTCGTCAATATTCAATTCGACCTGGAGCCTTCTATACCTAGCACACTGAATATCCAAATAAGAGCGTATATGTACCGTTTCCTCCTCGAGTGTAACGATTTGCTTGGCATTGCCGATATTGTAACGGAACATATGAGCGAGGGCGGCAGCCATTTTGCTGATCTCCATGTTGTTCACCAAGATGGCATGAGAATTAATAATTTCCAGGGTATTGTATAAAAAGTGCGGATTGATGTGCGACTGCATCGCCTGCAGTGCCGATTCCTTTTGCTTAATGATCAACTCCTGTTCTTTCAGCTTGGCGAGATGGACTTCGAATACGAGACGATCTAGTTCGCTGACCATGTGATAGAAGCTTTGAAACAGACTATTGATCTCTTGATTTTTGTACGTTCTACGAATGGAACGGACAGAAAAATCCCCGTTCTCCACACGGTGCATCAATTTTTGTAAAAAGGAAAGCGAACGCGTGATCGAAAGGGAAAATCCTGCAATGACAGCGAGTGTGAATAGGATAAAGAGAGACACAGCCAGCATGCTCCAGTTCCGCAGCTCTATCATATGACCAATAATCAGATTTAGCGGAATCTCAGCGATGATCGTCCAGTCTGTCACATTCGAATGATTAAAGAGAATGAATTGCTTCCCGTTTGAGTTTTTATTCGTAAAAAATTGCTCCTCCGTCCGAAGAAGGGATCTGTGGAAATCAGCAGGGACTGTATCACCCCATTTGCCTTCATCCGGGTGGTAGACGATGCGCCCGTCCGAATCCATAATCCATACTTGAAAACCGTCCAATGCAGCATTCTCACTGATGCTTGAAATTTGCTTTAAATCAATATCTAATACAAACAAGCCTTCAAAGAGATAGGTCGTATTGCTGTAAATTTTGCGAGCGACCGTAAGCACGGAAGTTTGGCCGACTTGGTTCAGGCCGATAATTTGAAAGTTGCTTAATTCGGATTCCTTCCGTATCAGCTGTTCATTGCGCTGTCGAATAAGATCCATATCAATCCATTCATTGAATCTGCTGTATTCGGTGATGTGGTAATTGTTTTTAGAAGTAATTGAGATTCCTAATATATCGGGTCTTCCGTCAAGCATTTGGGAGAATAGGTCATTTTGGATCGTATTCGAAAGCAGCAGATAGTCGTATGGAGTCACTTGAACTTGATGGATAAATTGTTGAACGTGCGGATTGGTGACATAGGGAGATGTTGAGACTTCTAGGTTGGACATGTATAAATCGAGAAAATCACTCGTCTGCTCGATCAGCTTAAGATTGGATTCAATCGCGGATTGCTCAATCGTTTCAGTCGATGCCTTGTACCAAATCCATCCTAATACAAAGCTGGGGAGGCAGACGAGGCAAACGATAATAAGAAATAATCGCTGCTTAATCGTAAGCGCTTCCAATCTTGCCATATTTTCTCTCACATCCCGAATTGGACTGATGATCGTTTCATTTTAAAGGGTAAGGCAAAAAAACACAAGTACAAAATAATACACCATTCCATGGCCGTGTGATTTCATTACAATGGACATATAAGCGCTTATATAAACTGCATATTAAGGGGGAACGAACCATGTCAATCAGGCATTGGCGAAATCGAATTTTCTGTATGCTTCTTGTCATCATTGTCATCATTGCAGGCTGCTCGAACACTCAGAATGAGCCGAATACAAACAATGGCAGCTCTAACCCATCGAATGCATCTGAAGAAAAAGAGAAGGTGACGATTTCATTAGGGTTTTATTCCGGCGGTGCATCCGATGAAACGATGAAGAAACTTATTGATCAGTTCATGGATAAGCATCCTCATATTAAAGTGGAAACGCAGAGTGCGCCATACGGCCAATTCTTTCAACGCTTAGACACACAAATTGCGGCAGATAATGCGCCGGATGTATGGCTGTCGGACGGTGTATTCGTCATGAAGTATGCAGAGCGCGGTGCGATCCGGGATTTGACTGATTGGATTGAAGCGGATCTTAACAAGGACGATTATTACGGCTTGGATTTCAATAAAGATGCCGAGGGCAAATATTGGGCCATTCCGCAGGGAATTCAAATCGGTGTTTTGTTTTATAACAAGGATTTGTTTGATGAGGCTGGGGTACCGTACCCCGATGAAAACTGGACTTGGGAAGATCTGAAAGAGACGGCTGCACTGCTGACGGTTGACGCTTCCGGGAAGAAAGCGGACGATTCAGGTTATGATGCCAACAATGTACAGCAGTTTGGCTTAACGTTCTTCAGTATTACGGAGGGCTGGTTCCCGGTACTCAAGTCGTATGGCGGCGGGGTATTGGATGAAACGGGCAAGAAGTCGGTCGTCCATTCTGAGAGCAATATGGAAGCCATGGAGTGGATGGTAGATGGAATGAAGAGAGGCATTATTACCGATCCGGTCGATCTGAAAAGCTTCCAGAGCGCTATGGCTGTATTCCCAAGCGGCTCTGCAGCGATGCGTATTGGCATATACGCCCGAGTGCTTGCAGCCAATGAGGCAGGCTTGAACTACGACGTCACGCTGCTTCCGAAGGGACCGGACGGAAAGCGATTCGCTCCTGTCATAGCAAACTCGTGGGTGATTAATAAAAAATCAAGTGATGAGAAAGCACAGGCGGCATGGGAATGGATTAAGTATTGGGCAACAGAGGACGAAGTCCAGAAGGAATGGGCAGCACTTGGTGAAGCCGTTCCTGTCAAGAAATCCGTTGCGAACTCAGAGGTGTTCTTGACGGCGTCGGATCAGCCGGCGAATCGCCAAGCATTCTTGGACAGCTTCGAGTTTGCGGGGACACTGGACAGCAACGCGGTATGGGAAGAATGGGTATCCAAATTCAATGACAACGCTCAGCGTGCATTTCTTGGGGACGCTTCTATCGAGGAAGCACTTTCCGGGGCCGATCAAGAAATCCAAAAGGTGTTGGATGAATTTTATCAATAATCTAAACGTACGCAACCTTGAGTAAAGGCGGGATGACGATGAACTTGACTTCGAATGATGCAGCTCAAACAGTAAAAGAAATCCCGGCAAGGAAGCAGAAACGAAAAAGATTATCCTACGAGGGGAGATGGGGGCTTTTTATGGTCTCCCCTTATTTGATTCACTTCGCTCTGTTCGTTGCCGGTCCTTTAGTCGCCTCTTTGTATTTCAGTTTTTCCGATTACGATATGCTGAATCCGCCGAAATGGACGGGCTTGGATAATTACACAAAGCTGTTTAACGAACCGCTGTTTTGGAAGTCATTGTGGAATACGATCTATTTCGCTTTGCTGTTCGTACCGGCTCAGACGGTGCTCGCCTTAATTTTGGCCGTAGCGCTGAACCAAAAACTGAAGGGTTTAAAGCTGTTTCGGATGGCGCATTTCATCCCGGTCATTTCTTCTTGGACCGTTATACTGTATGTTGCGGACGCCATCTTCAATCCTCGATTTGGTGCAGCAAACTCCATCTTGAACAAGCTTGGCTTCACCCCGCAGATGTGGCTGAACGATGAGCATTGGGTGATCCCGCTTCTCGTGCTGATCGCCGTATGGAAGGGAGTCGGCTATATTATGGTGATTTATTTAGCCGGTCTTCAAAATGTACCGAAGGACCTTTATGAAGCTGCGGAAATGGATGGCGCGAATGCCTTCATGAAATTTAGATCGATCACGCTCCCGCTCATTTCTCCGACTACCTTCTTGGTGTTGATCTTGAGTACGATCAGCACGTTTCAGGCATTCGAGCAAATCTATGTCCTTACGGGAGGGACAGCGGGGATCAGCAGTGCAGGAGGTCCGAACAACTCAAGCCTGGTGCTCATGCTCTATTTGTACAGAGAGGGCTTTTCCTTCATGCATATGGGATATGCTTCCGCGATCGCTTGGGTGCTGTTTATGATTTTGTTTGTTTTAACGCTGCTGCAGCTGACGGTTCAAAAGAAATGGGTGCATTATGAATAAAATGAAACGTATTGTGAAGGAGGCGGGGTTCCGATGCGGCATAAGCTTTTGGGCCGAAGCGTTGGTTACGTGACAATCATCATCAGTTCACTGATCATGATTGTTCCATTTATTGCTGCACTGTTTAATTCATTAAAAACATACAAGGAATATACGGCCGTGCCTCCAAAATGGATACCGGATGTATTCCAGTGGTCGAATTATTCGGAAGTACTCAAGCTCGGAAATTTCAGTTCGCATACGATGAACAGCTTTATCGTCGCCGTATTGTCGGTCATTGGCGCTTTGATTTCCTGCTCTATGGTATCCTTTGCGTTTGCGAGGCTTCGCTTTCCGTTCAAAAACAGTTTGTTTGTCATGGTGCTTGGAACGATGATGATTCCGCCCGTTGTAATCATTATCCCTCACTTCATTATCTTCGACACACTTCATATGCTCGATACGCTTACGCCGCTGTGGGTGATTGAATGGCTGGCGCAGCCGTTCGGGATCTTCCTTCTCCGGCAGGCGTTTCTAAGTATCCCGACGGAATATGAAGAGGCTGCGAAAATGGAAGGCTGCAACCCCTTCCAGGTATACATGAGGGTATATTTGCCGATGTGCAAGCCGACGTTAGCGACGCTGGCGGTTTTTACCTTTATGACGAAATGGAATGAGATCTTAGCTCCAGTCATTTACTTGACCTCAGAGGAAAACTTCACACTGCCGATCGGTATTTTGTCACTCGGTGGACAGTGGTTCGGGAATGAACAGTACATGGTGGCCGCAGCGCTGATGAGCTTGGTTCCGATTTTGATCGTATTTCTGTTCGCAGAGAAATATTTCGTACAAAATTATACGTCCTCAGGGATTAAATGATGGTTTGGACTCGAGTCAACTGTAGGAAGACCATACAGGGGGGATAACGTGATGAAGATCGCATCATTCAGTGGAGCGATGATAAATTACAGCATGCATGAGGCAATGGAGATTACGAAGCGGGCAGGCTTGGACGGCATTGAAATTGCCTGCCGGGAACCTCACTTATCTGCGGAGACTTCTTATGAGAGAGTGAGAGAAATGAAGCGGCTGGCGATGGACTTGGGACTGCAAATTCCCGCGCTGGCAGGCTACATGGGGAATTTCTCAACATCAAGCGACGCGGAATGCGAGAAGGCGTATCATGAGTTCGTGCACATGCTGGAATGGGCTGATCTACTGGAAGCAGAGTTAATTCGTATTTTCCAAGGCGGGCCCAATGCCTTTCTTGCAGAGGCATACCATTACGAAAAGGCGGCATGGTGGCTCAATCGCTGTGCGATCGCGGCGAAGAAGCATGACAAAAAAATCGTACTGGAAATCCATAATAACAGTTTAGTAGAGACGGCTGACACGGCATTGAAGCTTTTGGGTATGATTGGCCAAGAAAATGTGGGGGTCATTCATGATGCGGCCAACATGTATATTACGGATACCGATTATGGTCGCGACTCGGTCTTCAAGCTTCGCGGCCGATTATTCCACGTTCATGTGAAGGATGAGATGCGGATCGATCAAGCGGGAGCGCCGGGTACATTCGTAAATCGAACGCGTCACGGGGAAGAGCACTTCTTGCAATGCCGACTTGGCGAGGGAGCGGTTGACCATCAGCCGCTGCTGACGGTGCTCCAGGAAATCGGCTATGGCGGTTGGATCACGCTGGAATGCTTCGCTCCATATCCAGCGGAGGATAATCTAGTTCACGATCTTCAAGCGGTGCGCAGCATGCTGATGAACACGAGGAAGGAAGAGATACGATGAAGCTGGATGCAGGGAAAGTCCGTTTTGGAATCATCGGCTGCGGAATCATAGCAGATGTACACGCGCGTGTGGTAGCTCTGTTGTCAGAAGCAGAGCTGATTGGTGTGACGGATGTGAACCGTGAGCATGCGAAGCGATTCGCAGCGAGGCATCACTGCCGAGCCTATGAAAGCATCGAAGCACTGCTGCGGGATGATAAGATCGATGCGGTGTGCATCTGCACGCCCAGCGGGCTGCATGCCGAACAAGCAATCCAAACAGCCAGAGCAGGAAAGCACGTTTTCGTCGAGAAACCGATGGCACTGAAGCTGGACGATGTGGATCGGATGGTAACCGTGTGCGAAGAGAATGAGGTACTGCTCTCTACGGTCTTCCCGCGCCGCATGTCGCCGCATGCTAGATTCGCGAGAAAGTTCATACAGGACGGCAGACTGGGGAAATTAAGCCTTTGCTCGGCATATGTCAAAATATACCGTGATCAAGCCTATTACGATAGTGCGGGTTGGAGAGGCACTTGGAAGATGGATGGGGGCGGTGTCATGATGAATCAGGGGATTCATACGGTAGATTTGCTCCAATGGCTTGTCGGTCCAGTCGTATCCCTGAGCGGAAAAGCAAAAACGGTGCTTCGCAGCATCGAGGTAGAGGATACCGCAGCCGCTATTCTGCAGTTTGAGAACGGTGCGATGGGCGTTCTGGAAATGACTACGACGGCTCACCCCAGTAAAGGACAGCGGTTAGAAATCCACGGAAATAAAGGAACGTTGGTGATCGAAGAAGATCACATTGTCGCTTTGGAAATAGAGGGAGAAGAAGCTGTGAAGCTTCCCCCGCTGGATGATTTCAAAGTCGTTCCAGATGGACATCTGCTACAGCTCAAGGATTTTGCCGAGGCTATTCAAGACGGACGGATGCCGATCGTTCCCGGAACAGCCGGCAGGCATTCACTGGCGATCATTCTGGGCACATACACATCTTCTTCTCTCGGCAGAGAAGTCGTGTTGCCCGATATGTAATCTAATCCAGGCTGTGTGGAAGAAACATGAGGTACGCTTGTACCGTCAAGTGTTTCGGAAGCACAGTTTTTTTATGACGATTCGTGTTAACTATAATGCATGTTTCAATCCCTGATTCATGCCAAGCATCTTCACACTTTGAGTGATATCGGTCTGAAGACAGTTGGATAAGTAGAGAGCATTCGCTATCATAGAATGAAATGAAAGTGTGAAATTCCACCTGTCGAGGAATCGCATCCATCCCGAATGGATATGGAGGTGTGCCATGCAGCCGATTACCGTAAAGCGAATGTCGGAATTGGATGAAATCGGACTCGAGCAGGCCGTAAAGTAGGTACTTACGGTATTTGGACGATAAAAAAGGGCCTTTCCAAATTACTTCGATGCTAGACTAAAAAGTAGACATGGAGAACCGAGAATAAGATAGAATAAAATAACATTATTCGAGGTGTCCGACATGACGAAAAAATACGATCGCTTCAAGTGGCGTGTCGCGAAGATGGAATTGATGGCGTTTTCTGATCAATGTTAGCAGATATGAAATGTTGGCCTAATTCTTCAAAATCTTCATTTACAATTTGAACTAAGGAATCTCTTTCGACAATAAAATCGGATTATTTCTTATTAGAAGGTCTATCGGCCAACGGTGATCCCCCTCTATGTATTTCAGTTTCTTCAGCGAACTGATTTTTTTCTTCAGTTATAACTGTTGGTGTAAGAAGTAATAGAGAAGAAAGCAAAAAAAAGTTGGTTAAAAGAGTTTTTTCATTAGTGTCCCATCCTTCACAGATTATTAACCCCAAATAGGAATTTAATTCTACGTCATACCAATAAATCATACATAAAATGTAATATTATTAATTTATTTGAGATATTATAACGTGTTTACCAAACATTGAACAATCCTGCTATTTATTTGGTATAATTATCCATGAAAAGTAATTTGTGTGAGGTGATTTGAAATGAGTAAATATCTAATTGGGGCTTGCTGAACGATTAAAAAATCCAGTAACAGCAAGGGTTTGAGGCATTCTTTGTCGAATTCATATGCAAGGAAATCGTTGAAATACGATGAAAAACCGTGCACATGGAGGATGACGATCATGTA
>NZ_JBHSQV010000142.1:0-19208 GCF_042658665.1 Marinicrinis lubricantis | reverse complement strand
CACCAAATTAGTATGTGATCGTCTAAGCCGACAATTGCAAGAACAGGCGGCATAAGTTTTTAAAACGAATTGACCATAAATTCGGCTGGTATACGAATCTGTAACTATGCATTATGAAATTGATTCTGATTAAAAACTATTTTTCTTCAGATCCCCACGTTAAGTAGATTAGGATATCATCATGCAATTCGTTTCAAGAGCTGCTCTATCTGTTTTTTATGATGCTTATCATGAGAAATAAAAGAGCGCAGGTAGCTTTTTACACTGAATTTCTTTCCCTCTCCATCTTGATATGCCTTCGTAAATTGTTCCTCATCCAATGCGGAAATATCATCGATCAGTTTATTTCTCCACTCAATCCATTGTTGGACGATATCTTTCACCGTCTGTGTCTTCGCATACGCCGAGGCATTCGCATTGAATTCATCGAAATGCAAATGCTTGGCTGTTAATGGCTCGTTCAACGTGATTTTGTGAATTGCTTCCTCATAAAAATACTGATCCCATTTCATGAGATGACATACCATTTCCTTCAAGTTCCACTTCCCTTCGGCAATAGGTAGATTCCATATCATTTCATCATAAGGCAACGACTGGACATACGGAATCAATGCTTGAAATTGTTCGAGCATTTCTTGTTTGGTTTTGGCCATGACTACCACTCCTTAATCTAGGATTATTGCTAAATCCATTTCAATAACGCTTTACTTATTCCGCGAATAGTTCATGGATATTGCCGTCCGGATCGGCAAAGAATGCGGTTCTTTGACCCCATGGCATATCGGCAGGAGAAGCGACAGGCGCTGCTCCCTTGGCGATGATTTCGTCATACATTCGATCCACTTCCTCACGGGTTTCCAAAGGAAAAGCGAGTTCAAAGCTTTGTCCTCTCCGTTCTTCTTTGAAGCCTGCATGATCGTTCGTAATACTCGATAAAATAGATCTTGAACAAATCGCGAACCGAACGCCCTCACTGTGGAATTCAACATTCTCACCATGGTCCCCAGCAATTTCAAATCCCAACACCTTCGTGTAAAAATCCACCATCACAGGTACGTTATCCGTCAAAATCGTAATCAATGCAATTTTCGCTTTCAATTCATTTCCCTCACTTTCATTCATAATTTAACTAAAATGGCATCGTTCATTCGTCATAGAAGAAACGCTATACTGTTCCAAAGCATATGAAATATGATGGCGGGTAAGAGAGAGTTCGTGACATATACCGAGGAAGCACATAGTAAGCCCACTACGATGGTTGAAGTGGTTTGGTCTCCTTCATCCATAACCCCATTGAATGCTTGGCAAGTTTTAAGATAAAATACAAATATACCCATGCATTCTCGTAGGAGGCGACAAAGTTGCGCAATTCAAACTTTTACCTTTACGTATTGATCGGACTCATCGTATTACATGTCATTGATATCATGTACACGGCAATCAAGGATCATAAGGTAGACTGGGGATCGATCATCACGCTTATCTTGATCGCTGCAGTTATGATCGCCAGTATTCTAGTAAATAGACGAAAGAAGCAAGCAGGTGGATGAATTTTCCATCAAACCTCCTGCGGCCTGCTCTTCCATTCAATGAGATTAATCGGATTTCCGTCTGGATCGTACACGTCAAAATCCATATGATCATAATAAAAACGCACAGAATCCTCCAGATTACTAACCCGCATAAACACTGCACCAAGACCGTTAACCTTCATCTTATACCCTCACTTATTCGATTTTTTTACTCTTAAGTCTCGATATCAAAGAGCCGCCGATCTAGTCGTTTTTTACCGAGAGACTTCCAGCACTTCCCTAATTGCAGTCTCTTCTGCAGATTCCCCCAATTCCATGGCACCTCCAGGAAATCCCCAAGCTCCTTTATCTCTTCTGCGTTGCAATAACACTTCTCCCGCCTCATTCGCGATAATCGCTCCCGCAAAATTCAAGAAAATGCGATTGTGTCCCACCCTGCTTCTAATCCAAGAGATGTAATCCATTTGCTTCCACCTTTCGCCAGTATGCCTCGATCTGTTTCAAGTTTTTCTCCAATATCGTGCTGACATCATTGATGTGAGCGAACAGCAGAGAAAATTCCTGATGTAATGTTTGTGGGTCTTCCTGATTCCCGAATGGTTCTTGCATGTTCAACGTATGAATATACTGCTTTTTCAAACCTTCCAATGCGTTGTAGGTATCAAAAATGAGGCTTTCTAATGCCATCGGTAACAGAATATTCAGCTGAGTGCCATTGAGATAATTAAACGCAAATGAAGAGATTGTATCCACATGCGCCGCGCATTTTCGAAGATGATCTGGTCGGGATAATTTATCGTGATCCATGTCCTGATGAAGCTTATTAAGAACGGTCATATTATGCTCAATCTCATGCCGAATTCGTTTTATGTTTTCGCGGAGCAATGCACGATCTCTAACAACTTTATCCTGTCTCCTCGCCTCCATATTCCAGTGAGCATAGCTGTATACCAAGATACCTCCAATAAATACACCAAGAATAAGGATAACTAAGTTTAATAGTACGGTGCCCATACCTTTCACCTCTTGAGTATTCTGGTTTTCCTCACTCGCTCCGCTTCACAATAATGGTTAGGAGCAGTGCAATCATAATGCAAATTCCAACTAAACAACTAATCAACAGTCCTTCAGCCAAACTCAGCAGAATATTTGGCGATGCAATGCTTCTGACCAACGGTACAATCAATGAAAGGAAAATAAGTGACAACACAAAAAATAGAGTAAATAATTTCAAAATTATTCCTCCCGCTCTTTTCCTCACCCATGCTCATTTTATATCAGATCAATCATCATCTTAGCGCTTTGAGCGGTGTGGTGTGCATCAAGGATCACGGCAAAAGTCCACTGCTTTTCCTCGCATTTCAAAACCAACAGGGCGTCTTCTTTTTTGGAAGCACCACGTGCCGAACTGCCTCCGAAGCACCCGATATGAAGCTGCCCCCTGGATTCCATATAGATTTCATCAAGACACGGACGGTTGCTTCCCATCCAGACAGCCTCTGATACTTGGGGGTAAGCGAACCTGTATTTATCCTTCTTCTTAATTCGTTCCCCTTATCGTGATGGATTCGATTTGTGCTAAATGATGCCGATCGTGCCATAAAAATCGTTGAACCGCGGTTTCCAAGCTCATCATTCCTAGAGCTGTACTGTTCATCGTTCGCTTATAATCATCCGCTTCTAGACTTCCGAGCAAAACAACGAATCTTCGATAAATCGCTTCGATTAAGCTGAGAGAAACCTCCACGGGTTCACCATAATCAGCCATCTCGGCCCACTTATCCTGCCTATAGGATGGTATGATCGGCTGTTCTTCTGTTAACGTTCGTTTGAATCTGAAATACGCATTCATATTATTATCCGCGATGTGATGCACGATTTGCCTAACCGTCCATCCTCCTGGTCGATAAGGAGTGTCTAACTGTTCATCGTCTAGCTGAGATAAAACTTCCTTTAGTAAACTTGGGGTTTGTTCAATCTCGTGAATCCAAGTTTGAATTTCATCAAAGCTCGGACTCTTCACCTCTATGAACTCCCCGATCGGAAAACGAATACGATCCATTGAGATCACCTCATTCTACAGTTTCACATCAGATAACGAACTATGCGTTCGTCATAAATCCCGCAAACCGCCACTCGCCTTGTTCCTGCATGAACTGCATGTATATGGTGCCGTGGGTATCTCCGACGAAATGGGCAAACATCATTTCATATCTTTCTTCATCTTCCGTTTGCCAGAAACCCCAATATTCCATATTACTGAGATCCATATCTTCTAGAAAATTCAATCGGATCTCTTGATTGTCGTACATGTACACAATCTGGTTCTTTTCACGGTCTACCGACACTCCCGATGCGGACACACTCGATAAATATTCATAATCTTCATTATCCATCGCGACGATGATCTTGAAGGAAAGGTTCATCATTTCTCGTAAAGTCATCATATATGCCTCGCTTGGCTCTTTCTCAAGCTTCATCACTTTCTCTTTCAGTTCCGCATTTTCTTGTAAGAGTTGCTCCATCTCAGTGATCCCTTGTTTTTCTTCTTCCCCTGTAATTGCTTCCGTTGAAGTCGTGTTTTCACAGCCGATTAAAAACATAAGTACGGCGCAAATGCAAAGCATCTTGATTCTATTACTTCGCAATTCGGATTCCTCCTCTACGAATTACTGCTCTGCTGTCAGCTCCCCAATGTTCGACAATAACTTCCCAACAAAAACTGGATTTCCCCATACAACAAAGCGGCTTTTTCTTTCCTTCTGCAAATAATAATATTGAAACTTGGCCTGCCCGCGTTCCGGATCGTCATCATTCATCCATTGGATCAGCTGTTGGGATATTTTCGCGGCTTCATCTGCCTCGATATAACTGTCGATAATGGAGCACACTTGATGTTTTCCCGTGATTTCCGAGCGATGACCACTTAAGTACTCTTGTATATCGTTCGTTGTCTCATCATGCATTTGAGTTATTTTTTTCCCCATAAACATCTCAACATCCTCCTTGCTTATTCGCCATTCACCTCCTATTTTATTTGCGCGAAGCTTCCCTTCCCTTATATATCTTCTAATCGTCCTTGGGTGCATTCCGAACAATTCAGCGACTTCTTCAACCTTTAACACAAAAAACCACCACCATTTACTTCCATATATCCAAAGTTTAATACAATTTATTTTTTTAGTAAGTGCCAAAGGTAACAGTTTGTAATGAAAAGGAACAATCAGGACAATAAAAAGAACCGACAACGTTGTTTGCCGGTTTAGCGTGGTTATATGTTGTTCATTTCTAATGCCGCCACCAAATCTTCTCTTGTTTGCTTCAATGTACGACGAATCTTGAATTGTTCCTTCGGCTCGGACCAAGTAAATCCGTCTCCCTCGTATCTAGGGATGACATGCATATGATAATGGCCCAAATCGTTAAACTTCCCGCCATTTTGACAAAACGAAATCCCATCTGGTTGAAAACTTTTCTTCAATAGTGACGACATTTTCGCGGAAACATCTATAATTTCATGCCTTGTTGATTCATCCATCTCTTCAATATCCAAAACATGTTCTTTTGGCATGATAAGAAGGTGGCCTTCATTAAAAGGGGCAATGTCCAAAACGCAAATGATTCGTTCCGTTTCATAAACGACATTTACCTCAGGTTCTAGACATTTGGCGATGAGGCAGCCGAGACATTCCATACGTAGATCACTCTCACTTTATAAAGTTGTAATCATCTCGTCGTAGAAGCAGTTACTCTAAAAGCTCTCGGAGCATTTTTTCTTTATGATTGAGAAATTCCTTCATCACCATGTAATGATCGGTCTCTTCAAAAATTCTAACCTCGATCCCTTCGGTGGTTAAATAGTAGAGAATCGAATCTGGATAAGCCATCAGGATCGGTGAATGGGTCGAGATCATAAACTGGGAGTCCTGCTGTACCAATTCATGAATCCGCGTCAGCATCGCCATTTGCCGAATCGGAGATAATGCCGCCTCAGGTTCGTCCAAAATATATAAGCCCCGACCGCTGAATCGGTGGATGAACGCAGCGAAATACGATTCACCATGGGACTGTTCATGTAAGGATTTCCCGCCATAAGAATGATGCATGCCTAAATCCTCGATATTCGACGCTAAATTATAATAACTTTCCGCACGAAAAAAGAATCCGTCCCTCGGCTTCTTCACACCTCTAGCCAACCGGATATATTCATATAAGTTTGAATGAGTCGCCCGGGTTGAAAACGTAAAATTCTTTGTACCTCCTTCTGGATTAAACCCCCAAGCCACTGCAATAGCTTCCATCAGTGTTGACTTGCCCATGCCGTTCTCCCCGACGATATAAGTCACTTTGGGATGTAGCTTGAGTTGATCAAGATTCCGTATGGCTCCTAGATTAAACGGATAATGCCCATATGATGGAATCCGCTGCCGCTCTAGTTCAATCCATCTTAAATAAGAATCGTTGGATCTCATAATTTATCTACTCCAGTTTTAGTTATATTACACCGGCTTACTGCTCTAATCCTTGGCATGTTTGGAATTCAACGTCTTTACCGATTTCTATGAACTCATCTCTGACGAATTGTTCGTTCTCATAATAACAACGATGCTCGAAACACCCATGATCACCAAACATTCTCTCCATGCTTTTCGGGATGTTATGTACGACGCCCTGGTTCTCCGGATGCATAATCCACTGCATCTCCTTCCAGTCTAGGATTCCTTCATCGGTTTTAATTGGTGTTTCATAATGAAAATCAGGCGGCAGCTCAGCAAAGTATACATACATTCCGCCGCTACTCATTCCATCTACGAACCATGTTACAATGCCCTTGAAATAAACCTCCTCTAAGGCAATCCCGGTTTCTTCGAACACTTCACGAAGCACGGACTCCCTTGGAGTCTCACCCGGTTCGAGCTTTCCTCCTACTCCGTTCCAGGCCCCCATCCAACTAGGACGTTCTCTGTTTAACAGCAAGATCTTTTCCCCTTGTTTAATGAAACAAATATTAAATTTAAGCTGATGAACAAGCACCGTTCCTGACTCCCATCTTCTCATCATTTATCTGTAATCCAGCTTGCTGCATCCCTGATATGCTCTGCTATGTAATCAGGTTCTACTTCCTTCCAGTTATGTCTATACGTTGTTAAGGATGATTCTCCCCATCCTGTTCGAACTAATACTTTAATGGCTCCTACCGCATTTGCTGCAAGCATATCCGTACTTCCTACGTCTCCGATCACGATACATCTGTTTAGTTCCAAACCGTACTTCTGGGATGCTTCGAACAGCATACAGGGCTTCGGCTTTTTACACGTGCAATCATCTGCGTCACCATGGGGACAAATAAATGCATCGTCAAAGCCAAATTGTTCAAATTGCTCTTTGAATTGTTCGATCGTCGCTTCGCCGCGGGAAATTCGATGCTGATTGGTGAAGGCATACACCTTCAAACCTGCTTGTTTAAGACGGTTAATGGCTTCTTGGGCACCTTCGTACAGATGAAAATCTCTTGGATGAATGAAATGACCCGTTCCACCAATCGTACCGTCTCGATCAATGAATACTGCTTGGATCTTCGTCATTTTCCCCTCCCAAAGTTTCTTCGGAATAACTACAATGCCGAGCTTGTTCCATAATTTGTTTCGCTCATTCTCAAATAAGACTACCTTATCATTTGATCTGAAAGCGTGACCCCTAGAATATACTGACGATCATATCTTATTTTGGCGAGTACTTCGTCTTCCTCCGTCCCTTTCATTCCAGCGATATGCAGGCTTCCATGCAAGTTCATCTTCTCCGGCATTTGTTTCAATCATTCTTCTCAAAGCGAGATTGTCTTCATCACAGGATAATAAAACGCGATTTATGTTTATCTTTTTGGCTTCTTGAATGAGTCCTCCTAAAAGGAGCTGTTTCGATGGCCATTTGATGGATTTGTGAATTATTCGACTTTGACAGCATACGAAGCTCTGCTTCCATGAATTTCACTTCCTTCGTTAACAGGGATACATCCCATGTGTTGCATATACTTGACCGAATAATCCTACGACCAGTCTAGGGTTCAATCCAAAATCGCTGTATGACATTGCCGTCTTCTTCAATATAATCCTTATCTTGCACTCCGCGATTGTTTAATATGGTCTTTCTTGAGGCTGAATTGTGTTCATCGCAAACGACAAGTACTCTACGAATACCGAGTTCATTACATTTTTCCAAAGCGAGCGCAAGAAGCTTTGTTGCATACCCCTTCCGTCTCTCCGATGGACGAATGCCGTATCCGATATGGCCACCTGCATGAAGTAGTTTCTCTGTGAGACCATGCCTAATATTGACTGCCCCAACAACTCTCTTTTCATCTGCAACGAGCCAGTAAGTACTGCTCGGTACCCAACCATCAGGAATATAACGTTCGTCCTCGTTCTTAGAGAGATAATCCAGCATTTCTTCGAAATTTACAGGATCCTTCGAAATGACCCATGGGACCATGTCCTCTCCAGATTGCTTCCAATCTTGATAGAACGCCATGTAGGCCTCTTTCAGCCTGATTGTAGGCTTAATCAATGAGATTTGCTGCATCATGGGACACCTCGCCATATTGTCTATCTTTCAGTGTGTGCTATACTGTATTATCCTATCATACCTATTTATTCCAATACGTACAAGTGTTCTGTAATAAACCTGCTCCCTTCTTTGACCCCTTGCATTCTGACAATCCACGCCCTTTATCATCTTTAATTCTAATCAATTAATTGTCTTTTCTTTTACTAGAATCTTTCGAAAAATGTTCTTCTTCATCAAGCAAATCATTCAATTCCTTCTCAATCTCTTCATTGACTCGTTCTAATTCCTCCGAATCGATATTGTCCAGTTCATCGATGATTTCTTCTTCAATTTGAAGCAATTCGATTTCTTCATCATTCGCTATACCTAAATGCTGTTTAATTCGTTTCACATCCGAATGAATTTCCTTTGTTCGATGGTAAATATCAAATACGATACCAAACAAAATAGATAGTATAATCACTCCGCCCAGAGGACCGATAATGACATAAGAAAAAATGGATAGGATAACAGCCATGATAATGCCAACGATGACCATTCTTTGTTTTTCCACTTCGATTTCAGTATTTGAAATCCTAACTTATAGCTTTATCACCATATGAATGTCTTCGGGTTCCTTTTGGAACAGTTCCTCATCTGCATCTCTCGAAGCAATGATTTATCCCAAGTCGGACATTCGTGATCGGTCCCAATTTCGACCATTTCGGCATCCTGCTTTTCAACTATCACATCAATGTGTTCAGACCGATCAATTTCTTTTAATTAATGGACTTCCTTTTCCTTCATGATTCGTGATTTCGGTCATACGTCCTCCTTAACATGAATGTATAATTATAGATCCCCCTATCGTTACTCAGGTCGGAGATAAAGAATTTCATTTAGCGCATACTTAACAAAATTCGATGCTTTATACTGGTCCAATTCAACCTGTGCGCCTGTACCGTTATATGCATGGAGACATTTTCGAATCATCTCTCGATATTCTTCTGGAAGAGTGCTAATCCCCCATTCTCCGCCTTCCTTCTTCGACGATACCGTGTGTTCTCTCAAATAATAGAGTACCCTGCACAGATTCAAAACCACGTATACCTGATTTCCCGCTACATCCTTTTCCGCATGTTGCACATCATAATAAATCGATTCGATATATGCCTTCTCTGGAATAGGATCGCAAATCTCTGGCAATGGTCTACCGTATAAACACTTCCCTCTCGTAAACGCGACCATGAACTGCGAAGCCAGGTCCTTATCTTCGAACCCTCCGCACATGTAGTTCTCATCTGCTCTATATTTTCCACGATGAAAATCGGAATAATGGAATTCGAAAGGCGTTGGATATTTAAAGGGCCGTAAATGATCTTTTAAGATCACACTGAATTCGATTCCGCGTTCGTTCGGCATTTCATCATGCAGGGCTAAAACCTTTGAAGCAAGCTTCTTGGATTGTTCCTGCGTAAGCCGGTCATTCACAATTACAATAAAATCGATATCACTTCCCGAGGGATTGAAGCAATTCATGGCGAGCGAGCCATGCAGATATATTCCTTCTAACCGGTCTGTGAATACTTCTTTGCAAATGTCTACAAATGAATCGGTATATTTCCATGGATCCATATTCATGTATGCCAACCTCTCTGTTATATGAAAAATAATCTCAACACAATTCCTTCTCATAAAATACAACCGTTACTTCACCCAAAGTTTTCCGACTTGTCTCCGTATAACCATGTTTCTCAAAGAGCTTCATCGCCGGCTCCTGTCGGGTGGTCGTATCGAGAAGGAGTCGTCTGTACCCTTTTGCTCTAGCAGAATTCTCCAAAGTCGATAAAATCCGCTGTCCATATCCCTGTCTCTGATCGTACTGATCGACCCTAATTCGCTTCACCTCCGCCGTACGGATGTCCCGCTTCTTGTATGCGCCCATACATACGATCCGCCCCTCTATTTCCCCTACGAAAAACTCGCCGCCATCATCAATATATACCTCCTGAATATGATGGATATCTTGATCCATTGAGGGATCTCCGATATTCGATCCGAATTGCTTCAGTCCTTCGATGTGCAGCTCCAATACTCTTTCAAAATCCTTTGGTTCAACTCTTCGAATCGTGAACGTCATGAAGTCACTCCCATCCACCGCCGATTGCTTTAGCGTAAATCTTTGTGTGCGTGCCATCCACGCCATACCCATTTCCGAAGAAATTCCAACCCGCCTTCTCATAGTACCCTTCCAATGTGCTGCACAAATAGAGATGACTATACCCCTTCTTCTTCGCCTCTTCACAGGCATGATTCAGCATCTGTTCGCCAACCCGGTGCCCTCTAGCCTCCGGCCTTACATATAGACAAGCTAACCAAGGAAATAAATCCTGCCGGCTAATAAGATCATTTATCAATAACGCATAGGATCCAATGATCTCTCCATCTTCTAGCAGTAAATAGAACTTCGGCAAATCTATTGAGGAATCCAGGGAGTGCTCGATGCAGTCTTTATAAAATAAATAGTTATCCCGTGTGCCCCACGCATTCCAAAAGAACTGTATGATCTCTTCTAAAAACACCGGTTTTTGACTCGCTTCTACCCAGGTAAATGCCATACACAATCACATCCCGCTCGATTTCATTGCTCCTGCAGCTGGTGCATAAGACCTTTCAATGTTCTCTCTCATTACACAACACTTCACAGCTTACCATATATTGTATTCTGCATTAACAGCGGTCCTTCCTGTTTATTCCGTGGATCATCTAAGGCAAGATGCGTCTCGATGGATCGGACAAGCAGTACATTCAACAATAATCTGAATGAACAATAGCACGATAAAAGGGCAGCGACATGAGGTTTTCATGTGTGCTGCCCTTAATTACAAGGATCAGTAGAATCTCTAATAGAATCAATACCATTTCTATTCGCCAAACGGACTCTCCAATAGAGTAATTGCCGTCGTCATTGGATTTAGTTCGATCTTTCCCCCTAAAGGTAGAATCAATTTGGGGTCCGTATGTCCAAAGTCAAAATCCGTGACGATCGGAACATGGCCTGCATCAAACTCATCCCTGACGATTCGGCATGCAATCTCATTCAGCTCTTGTTTCTCTTTCTCTGTATAATCCTTCGGCCTGCCTATGATGATACCTTTTATTTTCGAGAAAATGCCCTGCATTCCATAATTGCGCAGCATATAGCCCACGTGCATCGGTGATGGCTTTTCTTCTGAAGTTTCAAAAAACAAGATTTTATCGTGCCAGAACGATTCATCCGGCCAGTAGATTGTGGATTTCATAAATTCTAATACTTCGATGCAGCCACCCCACAAAACACCTTGTGTAACCGTGTCACCCTGTAAAAACTCCCAGCCATTCGGATTGTCATGAAACTCCTGGCATTCTCCTAACGTCTCAAGAATTCCCCAGTCTTTATATCCATTCGTCCATTGATGATATGGGGCGTAAGAATAAGGATACACATCATGAAACAATATCTCTTTGATATGTTCGGTATATTGAATTGGAAGACTATGAATTTGAGCCAGACCTGCCATGACAGATGGTCCGTAAAACGTTACCATCCCCAATTGATTGATGTATGACAAAAATGTCGTTGCATCCGAGAAGCCCATGATCAACTTAGGATGTTGGATGATCGCTTCCATATCCAGATAAGGCAGTATTCTGATCGATTCATATCCTCCAATGGACGTAATGATGCCGCTGATACTGTCATCCATGAAACAATCATTCATATCCTTGGCACGCAGCTGAGGATTGCTGTAGAGAACATCGGGAGCCATTCTCGCCGTAGGCATTTCAACGATCTCCAAACCAAGCACGTCTCTCAAATTGTTCAAACCAAGCTCGTAGATGTCTGGGAATAAATGAGGCAGACCGCTGGAAGGTGAAATGATTGCAATTTTGGAACCAGACTTAAGTCTTGCGGGTTTGATCATTTTATATGCTCCTTCATTCTAGGAAACTACGTTATTTTCCAATGAGATGACTGATCTCATATGTTCCGCTCTTCAGTACCATCATAACATGATCATCTCTTATATCATACTTAATTGGAGATTGCTCAAGGGGGGCTCTATTCACTACGACATTCTGGATATCTGCATATGGGAGCACCAGCTCTGCTTCAGCATGGAACGGAATGCGGAAGTGATAACGCAGGCTCTCGTCTTCATACCGCCAGCCGCTCTCATACAGTCCAGCTGCTGTTTTAACCGATGCCTTCGCATATTGTAGCATCCGATTCGGCTGTGGGGCCAGACGAATTCTTCGAAAGCCCGGGAAATCCTCTAAAGGCTGAATTCCGCACATATGGCGGTACATCCATTCAACAATCGAGCCGTACGTATAATGGTTCAAGGAATTCATACCAAGCTCGCCGAACGTTCCGTCTGGAAGCAGCGAATTCCATCTTTCCCAGATCGTTGTGGCGCCCAGCTTCACCGCATAAAGCCAGCTTGGAAACTCCTCGTTCAGCAGCAGTCTATAGGCCAGATCGTTATATCCGTTTTCAGACAGCACTCTGCAAAGATATGGCGTCCCTACGAAGCCTGTCTTCAAGTAGTACTTGTTATCCTCTAAATTTTTTCGCAGCGATTCTACGATTCTTCCCCGAAATTTCTCCGGTACAAGATCCATGAATAAGGCTAGGATATACGAGGTTTGCGTATCTGCCGCAAGGCGACCTCTCGGAGTGACAAACTCCTCACAAAAAGCTTCCTTTACTTCCACCGAAAGCTTTCCATATTCCTCAGCGATCTCTTCCTTACCCAGCACTTTGGCTGCCTTGGCCACCAACTCCGCAGAATAGGCATAATAAGCAGTCGCGATCAAGTCCGTTGGTGTTCCCCCAAAACGATCAAACTCGCCTTGTCCATCCAAAGCCAGCCAGTCGCCAAAATGGAATCCTGTATTCCACAGCCTTTTGCCATCGTCTTGTTTACGTATATAATCCACATAATCCTTCATGCTGTTCAGCTGCTGCTCTAGAATCGCTCGATCTCCGTAATGAAGGTACAGATTCCAAGGGATCACGGTTGCCGCCTCGGACCACGCGGATGATCCGGCGGATAGAAAGCTGTTTTCGTTCTTCTTGCTCATGCCGAAGCTGGGGACAGTATGAGGAACTAACCCGCCGATACTTGATTGTTCTTGGGCCAAGTCGTAAAGATATTTATGAAAAAACGCATCGCAATCCATATTAAAGCATGCCGTGCCTGAGAACATCTGCGCGTCTCCGGTCCACCCCATCCGCTCGTCGCGCTGCGGACAGTCCGTAGGAACATCGAGAAAATTCCCCTTTTGCCCCCACAATGCGTTCAGGAATAGACGATTGACTAGAGGGTTGGAGGTTTCAATGTGACCTATCTGCTCCAAATCCGAATAAACTACGCATCCGGTGAAGTCTTCCGTTCTGACTTCCCCGTGCCATCCCTCGACTTTAACATACCGAAACCCGTAAAAAGTAAAATAAGGCTGTACCTCGGCGGACTCTCCGCTTGAGATATACTTGAACTCAGCTTTCGCTGTACGTAAGTTTTCTCTGTAAAAACAACCGTCCTGCAATTCTTCTCCATACTGAAGATGGATGAGACTCCCCTTTGGAGCCTCAGTCTTAAAGCTGACCCATCCCACCATGTTTTGTCCCATATCCAGGACGACCTCGCCTTTCGGCGTATGTATGACCTGGACCGGCTTCAGCTTTTCCTTGATCCGAACGGGAATGCTTCTGCGAGCCTCCAGCAGGTGGTAATCGATATCAATTAGACGCACGCACGCCCACTGCTCATCATCAGCCGAATCCGAAGACCACGATTCCATGTACTTATTCGCATCTTGAATTTCCCCATCATATATATTGCTGTCAAGGATGTGAGATGGTGCCGCCTTCCAATCCTCATCCGAGCCAATAATTTCTTCGCTGCCATCCGCATACTGAATCACAAGCTCACATAAAAGAGCAAATCGGTCTCCATAGTGGTTTTCCTTGATGCCTTTAAATCCGAATCGTCCCTTGTACCAGCCATTTCCCAGCATCGCCCCGATCACATTTTTACCCTTGCCTAGAAGGTCTGTCACATCAAAGGTCTGATATTGCATCCAATGATGATAGCTGTTGCAATAAGGTGTGAAGTACTCATCTCCGACTCTCTTGCCATTGATCTCTGCTTCATATAATCCTAAGCCGCAAACGTAAAGTCTGGCCTGAGCAACCTCTTTGCTAATGCTAAACCCTTTTCTCAGCAAGGGATGAATGGATCGATCCTCCCAATCCGGGGTTATCCATTTCCCGATCCAAGGCTCATCCATCTTCGAGGTTTCAAACCAAGCCACGGAACTGACGACATCACCGGCGTCCGTCCACACCTGTACCTTCCAGTAGTACCTTGTCCGCGGCTTCAAGCCGATTTCCGGCGTGTATCCGATGCTGTCGATATCTTCTCTCTTGCGGCTGTCATGTAAGATGTCCAGGAAATCCTCATCGGCGGCTACGATCACTTGACAGGCAATTTGAACGATTGCTTCTTCCGCCTCCGTAATCCAGCTTAGTCGCGGCTTGTTCAAAGTATATCCCATGGGATTCACCATACGGTTGCATTTCATTTCCGTGATCTTCAATCGTATCCTTCCCTTCCGTGTCATTTGTAGGAAACAGAAAAAAAACAGGACTTACAACTCAAATTATGATGTAACAAATGTTCAAATTCATGGGGCTATCTTATAATGAAAAGGGGTGGATTTTATGAATCACGTTGATATGTACCGCGATACGGGAGAGCGCCTATTCAAGAACGGCCATTCGATCTATATCAATTATTTTTGCGAAAGCTCCAAACCGCATTTGCATGTCCATGATTTTATTGAGATTTCATATGTCGCCTCTGGTTCAGGCATCCATATATTAGGGGACCAAACGTACGAGGTGCAAAAGGGCGATTTATTTCTCATCAACTACAACATTCCTCACGAATTCAGATCGCTCGATTCTCCCTCGGCATCGCCCTTAAAAGTGTACAATTGTGTATTTAAGCCTGATTTTATTGACGTGAATTTAATCGATTATCGGGATTTTTCTGATGTGATTCAATATCTCTCGTTCCGATCCGTCTTTTCCCTGCCGTCCAATCGAATCGATGACGTCAAAATTTTAGGCGGTGAGAACTATGCGATAGAAGCCATATATAAAAAAATGCTGGAGGAATTTACGAATGAAGAGGAAGGATATATTGAGCTTCTCAGGGTTTACCTCATCGAGCTTCTGATTCATATTTTTCGTTCCTTAAAAAAATCAAGTAATAACGACAGCGGCACAATATCGCATCATGCAGAACTGATCGATAGATCGATTGAATATTTAAAAGCGAACTATTCTGTCGGCACAAAGCTTGCCGACCTTGCTTCTCAATCTTTTTTGAGCCCAACGTACTACTGCAAACTGTTTAAGGATTATACCGGTATGACGGTTTCCGAGTATATTCAAAAGCTGAGGGTCGAAGAAGCATGTCATCTGCTACAGCATACGAACGACAAAATCATCGTCATCGCTCAAACGGTAGGATATAAGGATATAAAGCATTTTAACGAGGTGTTCAAGAAAATTACAGGAATGACGCCGAGTGTCTATAAAAATCGCATGAAACAGCGAACATGATTGGAATCGGTTAATGCTGCAAGAAGGTGAGACTGGCATAGCAGATGCCATGTTTTCTGTCCAGCACTTCAGAAGCCTTTCTCGTCGCTTCCTCACTCTGTATATCGTACGAATGATCAATCTCATCCCGAACAAAATAATACGCAGCTTTTATTTTTTCCAACTCTGTATCATGATGAAATAAGTTGATTTAGGCTTGAATTCGTTCATCATCATAATTGATGTACTCCGAAGGCTCGAGATAGGCACTTAAAGATTTTTCATGTTACTTTTAAATGTCGGAAACTTCTATGCGGATTCAGACATAAGATTAAATCTTATCAAGTATTTCAGGGCGTTGTTCTGGCTAAGACCGGAATGGATGCTTATAGGGGAAGAACCCGATATTCATGGTCGCGTCAAGACGGCACGGCATTAGCACTCCTCCAGTGATCGGTAAAGATGGGACTCTTATATAACAGGGACAAAGCTATTTTGCCATAGGTCAGAATTAATAATGAAACGAAATTATACTGCTTTCTGTAGGCGGTAATGTTATCACGGATAGTTCCATTAAACGGTGGCAGCCAAGGATCATATTTCTTGTTAAAGGCTGCCATTGTTTAATGACCATTTTTTACGACTGACGGAAATGAATTCTTTGCTTTTTGCAGTTACATTTCGGGATTCGTTTTTAAGCGTCTGGGTTTGGTTGCTTCACTCGACCGAGAAGCTAACCCGTCATCGACGAATGACAGGTCTGAGAAGTTGAAAAAAGTACATCCATCCTCCGAAGTGGAGAGATGGTAGTGTTTGTTGATGGTGCACTCGCCAGGGTTATCTACTAAGCAGACTACAGTTTGTTGTCATCCGACCTTCGTTATTCTCTATCCTTTCAACTATTTATTCTTCTGCTTTGCAACTTGCAACTTGATATATTCGAAAGGTGACGATGCTAAAAAATCTTGAAGATACTGCTCTTGTTCTTCCATCGGGATATGATAAGGCGGTGCTTGATCATTCAAGCGGGCAAAAAAATCCAGCCGACTTCCTCATTCGCAAATTTGTATTTCCCTTCCGCATCTTGATTCGGATAAACCTCTACATATACTTGTTTTTCTTTATTTAAATTCCAATAATCGTGTTTGTATACATAGGGGCGTCTCGCTTCCAGCAAGCTTTTATTTTTCGTTTTCGAGAATGTACGCTGTAACGGTTCAAGGAAGCAGTGAAGGGCGTCCATAAGTACTTTTTCATCCTTCCTTGTGCATAACATTCCATACTCTACCATTCAGTTCATACTAATCCTCCATAGATTACGAATGCATTGTTAGACATCAGCTACCATTGTAATGGATGTCCCGACCATTCCCGCTTCCTTAAATCCGAATCGCTGATACAATTTCACCGCTGCCAAATTATCTGGGTCTACACTTAAAGAGATTTGCTGCACTTCCCTTGCTTTAAGATCTTGGAATAAGGTCTCCAGTAAAGCTGTTCCAATCCCCTTGCCCCTATATGCTTTTATGATAGCCATCCCTAATTCAGGGACATCTTCTCCCACATAACCAAACCCTTTGTTTTCTTGATCAAAATAACGTACTGTAATCGAACCTATAGGCTGACCTTGTTCGTTCACCGCAATAAAACCGCTGTCGCCTTCTCTTCCCCATCCCTCAACGTATTTGGCAATGAGCGGGTCTTGCAGTATGTCTCTGCTGAAAGGCTCCTTGCCTTCCGGAACATATAAGGATTCATACAGCATCTCCCATAAAAAAGGGACGTCCTGCACTGTGATCGGCCTAATCGAGTAGGTCATATGTAATCGTTACCTCCGTTCGTATAAAAGTTACATGGGTGCAATATTATTCCTCTTCATATCTATCCAACTCGAAGATCCCTTGTTCATTTCTATAATACGCGGTCCCGGGCGGGGAATCTTGCAGTGGAATAATGTCAGGATCGTAATTGCAAATCGAGTTCAAGAGAAAAATCCCATGGTTATCGGCACCTTCCATGTATTCATCGCTCTCATCCCCCGCCAAAAACCTCCAACCGCAATCCGAGTAAGGACTGTCCCGACGTATCCTCCCGGTACATATAGCCTACTTTGCATCTATCGACTGTAATTCTGTCGCTGGCAATTCAGTCTTCTTTAGAATCTATCCATCTTTTTATATCACCGGCTGATAAAAATAGTTTTTACACTTTCTGCTCAACGAAACCACTTCCTTCGGATAGGTTCATTTCATTCTACACAATGTATGTATTAAGGATAGATGATGTCCCTCAGTTGATTTGCTTTCCCCTTCGGTATGGAATATCCCTTCATCGTGTCCGGCAATTCGAGCAGTAGGCCGTTGTAGTCTCGATTGGTAGTTAACGAAAGATGGAATCGTCTTTGTTTTCCGTTTTCAAAATCAATGATCATTTCGTATTCTTCTTCATAATCGAGAACACCTTTCATTTTCTCTGCACTTTCTATAGCTTCCACGAAGGTGTTAATGGTTTCTTCATCGTCAAAATATAAATCTACGCATTTCTCATTGAGGGCTCTTTCATTGCAGATCAGTGTAATCGATTGGATCCCTTTTTCGATGTTGATAGGAGAACACCCTGCAGAGAGTATGATGCAAATAAGCGAGACGACAATCATATGTTTCATAGTCGATCTCCTTTTTGTGGAATAGATCATTAACTTCATTCATTTAAATGTTTGGTGGACGCAAAGTCTTCGATCCTGTACTTTCCCTGATCACAAACTAGTTTCGTTATGGAGCATTCCGGAATCAAACTGCTTTGCTCAGCGATAAATCGGGGATGCCAAACGTTCAGTTCATGTTCAGGAAAGTGATTCACTAGAAAGTCCGTAATGAGTCCACCATGGGTGACAACGACGATGTGATCTCCCGATGTATGCGTATTTGACAGCTCCGTCAATAAAGAAGATAAACGTTCCGCTGCCTGTCTTGCTGAATCGCCGACGGGTGGAATATAATCCGGGTCTGCTGTGCAGCGATCCCACATCTGTACGAATTCCTCGAAGGTCTGCCCCGGCAAATCCCCCCAGTTGGCTCGTTCCCGCAAACGATCATCCGCAGCGATTTCAGATTTCGTCTCATTGGCAATATATTGCGCAGTTTCTTGTGCTCTTCGAAGCGGACTTGCAACGATTGAGCTGATGGGAATACGTTTGAAATACTCAGTGGTCCATTGCGCCTGTAATACGCCTTGAGTCGTGATCGGAACATCTCCAACCGCTTTTTCCTTCAGCGCATGTCTTACAAGATAAAAGGTTAAAACCATGAATAAATCTCCTGTCTATTATTTGCAGTGTATTTTATACTTCTAAACTCAACTTTCGCAGCTTGGAATAGGCAGATAAGCCTTGATGTAATTGGGTAAAGCAGAGATCCATTGCTGTAATTGACACTGAATCAGAGTGGAAAGCTTTTTCCCTGCTTTTGAAGCGACTT
>NZ_JBHSQV010000141.1:0-19202 GCF_042658665.1 Marinicrinis lubricantis | reverse complement strand
CGTCATCCTCCATGTGCACGGTTTTTCATCGTATTTCAACGATTTCCTTGCATATGAATTCGACAAAGAATGCCTCAAACCCTTGCTGTTACTGGATTTTTTAATCGTTCAGCAAGCCCTAATTAAGAGCAATGAAGCATATAATATCCAAAAATAACAAATCGCCAAATGTGTTGATTAGAACCGCGGGTTCAACCTCGTCTCTATAGCAGAGACGGGGTTATTTGGGTTGGTTAAAGTCCGGGTTTGGCCGCCCCCGCTTCAAATATAGATGAATAACCATATTGAGGAGGAATTGTACATGACTCGAAATATTATGGTATTGGATACGACACTGCGTGACGGAGAACAAGTGCCGGGCGCAAAGCTGAATATACAGCAAAAGCTGGAATTTGCGGAGCAGTTACAGCGGCTGGGCGTCAATATCATCGAAGCGGGATTTCCTGCATCCTCGAAGGGAGATTTTAGGGCGGTCCAGGAGATTCCCCGCACCGTAGGTCAGAGCGTATCGATTACAACCTTGGCTAGAGCTGTAAAAGCAGACATTGATGCGGTGTATGAGAGCATCTAAATCGCGCAGGATCCTCTCATCCATATCGTGCTCGGAACATCCAATATTCATGTCGAGAAGAAATTCAACCGATCGAAGGATGCGGTACTGCAAATGGGGGTGGACGCCGTCACTTACGCCAAGTCATTGCTGCCTCATGTGCAGTATTCAACAGAGGATGCTTTCAGATCCGATTTTGAATATTTGTGGAAGACGATTGAAGCGGTCGTGAAAGCAGGAGCAACGATGAATAACGTTGCCCCTGTGTTCAAAATTTTGAATCGTCAGACGGTTAACCGGTCCGCTCTTGCTGTGTTTCTTCATCGAATCTATCATGTCCGTCTTCGAGCGACTGTTTGAGCAGCTTTTTCATCATTATCGCGCCCTTGACCTTGCTTTCAAGACAGATCGATACATGAATCTGATAAGCTTTACTGGTTAGCGATGCTTTTAGATCAGAGATGGAATGGCAGTCTGCTTCGATTTCATTCCACACACTGCCGTACTGCAGACATTGATGGGTATCGCTGCCGGCTACGACCGGCTTTCCGAAGCGTTCTGCGAGCTGCTCTACCTTCACGCGATAAGTTTTCTTCGAATATTGGTACAGGTCCTTTCCATTGAGATCAAAGGCGTCGAGGCGGTTTAACAGTTCATCAGGCAGATGATGAAGAGGGGTGCTTTCCCGGTATGGATGCGCACCTATCCGCAGGATGTCTTCCTGCTCGGTCCAATCCAGCAATACGCCAAAAGGGACGAAGTGATCAGGATCCGTATGGTCATGCAGCTTTTCCCTTAGAGCGCGAATGTTCTCTCTCGTGGAGATCATCAGAATATGCCCCGTCTCAGCGATGTCAACCTCCATACCCGGGAAAATTTTCAGTCCGTCGGCTACGTAAACGTGTCCGTTGTATGGGAATAAGCGGTCTAAAGTGTCATAAATATCGGAGAAACGAATCGTATTAAAATGCTCTGTTAAGGCGATAGCATCTAGTCCATTCGCTTTGGCTTCCTCTATCATCTCCAAAAAATAGTCTACTGAGAATTCCGTCTTCTTCGAAAGCTTGCCGTGCGTGTGAAAGTCGATATTCATTTAGAAACTCCTTCCAATCCAAAAGATAAGTATGACATAACCGGCCGAACCGGCAAGAAACTGTCCATCCTTCATCGTGAACGCAAGATGGCTTAATTTGAGACGCTTGACTTCAGGATGCTTGAAGGCGTAAGTAAAGCCCCTAGTTTCCAACGCTTCCACCGTTGTGCGAGCCCGTTTGGCTGTATTTAAAATTAACGGATAAAAGCTGATAACCGACAGCTTCAAGTAATAGGCCAGAACTCGCCAGTACAGAATCCCGTTCTTTTCGGGTCCTTTGCCGCGCAAACGAAAGGACAGCAAAATGTTCTGGTACTCTTCAATCAACGTCGGCAGCATTCGGTAACCATACGCAATACTGAAAGAAACGTGATGCGGAACGCCGAAGCTGAGCAGGCCATCGCTGAACTTCTCGGGATCCATGCTGGAAAATACCGTAATGCTAGCGAGCGAAATCACAGAAAGCCTGAGCGTAAGCAGCAGTAAGGGGACGATGGCGTCCCAGCCGCCGCTGAAAAATAACGAAACGATAAACAGAGAACCGGCTTGGCTCATTAAGCCCAGGCATAGAATGATCATTATGATCGGACTGACTTTCGAGCATAAGGTAGTTGTCATTAAGAACAAAAACAGTCCCAGCAAAATCACCGGATCATAAATAAACCAGGGAACAATCCCGAAAAACATATACCATGCGATCAGCGTGCGCGGGTCCAGCTTGGCCAGGAAGGTGCCTCCGTTGCCATAGGCTGTACGCAGCAGCTGCAGTTTGATCTCTTCGATTGAAATCTTGTCCAAAATTCTTCTAACGGCTTCCATAGGCAGCCTCCAGTTGAGAGCCCTTGTAACGGAGGGCTTCGAGAAATCGTTCGGTGGAATAACAATATCCCGAATTGTATTCGGAACCCCATAGGCGATGCGCAAGCTCCATGATTTGAGGAGGTACGAGTCCTGCGGTTTGGAGCAAAGTATGGTCGTTGAAGACCGTCTCGGTGTCTCCGTCCTGAAGCAGATGACCCTGATGCATGACAAAGATCCGATTCGACCATTCTGCCACGAGCTGCATATCATGCGTAGCGATGATCACGGTATCGACGATGCCCTGCAATTGCTCGAACATGCGAAGCATGTCTCTGCGTGTCGCCATATCTAGGTTAGCGGTCGGTTCATCCAGCATCATAATCTGTGGATTCATCGCCGCACCAATCGCCATGGAAGCTTTTCGCTGCTGTCCGCCGCTGAGCAATCTGCCGTCACGGTGCTGAAGATGGGTCAGCTCGAACCGTTCCAGTAGTTCATCTACCCACTCCTTTGTCCGAGGATGCTTGCGCGCTTTTAAGAAATATTCCATATCCTTGCGGATGGAATCCTCGATAAACATTTCCTCAGGGTTTTGGTAAATCAGCGCCACCTTGCCGCTCAGCTTTTCCGGGCCGATACGGCGCGTATCTAATCCATCCACGACAACCTTGCCCTGCGTCGGTTTCAAAATCGCGGAAATCAGGCGAAGCATAGTCGATTTGCCTGCCCCATTGTTTCCAACGATGGCCAGACGATCTCCTGAATGGATGGATAGATCGAGATTTTGCAGCACGGTCCGTTTTTCCTTCCCCATCGTTTTGAAAGCGAGCGAGACCTGATCAAACACGATGAGAGGGGATGCTTCGGAATGTACCGGAAGCGGATGATCGTGCCCTTGCTTCTGTTCGTTGTTCTTCTGTCCCTCTGCCGTCATAAACGGGATATCCGCTCTACGAAAAAAGCGTTCCGCTTCATCTAACGTGACAGGATAGCTCGTTTCCGGTTTAAGATTAGGCATGTGGGCGTAAGCAGCCTGCGTCACCTGAGGCGGAAAAATTTGCTTTTCAGTCAATTCATGAATTCGGGTTAATGCTTCTTTGGCGGGCTTCTTCCATAAAAGCTTTCCTTGATCCATCAGAACGACCTGATCACAGAAGTCGGCAATGAATTCGGTATGATGTTCGATAACGACAATCGTTTTACCGTAATCCTGATTCAGCTTCTTGAGGAACGTGTAAATCTCTCTTGCATGCTGCGGGTCCAGCTGAGCGATCGGCTCATCGATAATCATGATGTCTGGATCCATGGCCAAGGCACCGGCCAAAGCCAACAAATGCATTTGCCCGCCACTGAGCTGCCAAATAAATTGCTGGGCATGAGGGGCTAGGCCGGTCATTGCTAAAATATACGCGGCCCGTTCTTTAAAATCTCGAAAGCCGTAATTAAGTCTAGTAAATCTCACATCTTCCTCGACGGTAGGACGAACCAGCTGATTTTCGAAATCTTGATAAATGTACCCGACATGCCGTGACAAATCCGCGACGTTATGCACGGACGTATTCAGACCGTTGGTGATGACCGTTCCGGAAAAATCGCCAACGTAATAATGAGGGATGAGACCATTCAAGGTTTTGCAGAGCGTCGATTTGCCGCAGCCGTTGCGGCCGATAAATGCGACGAACTCCCCCTTCTTGATCGTAAGGCTGACGTCATTCAGAGTGGGCTGCTCGGCTCCGGGATACGTAAAAGTGACGTTCTGAATGTCGATGATCGGGGTATCAGCCATGAACATTCTCCTGTCCATTGCCGGAAACGGATTTAGAAGCCCGTCTCTTCATCATCATGATGGTAAAAAGCACCACGACAGCTGCAAGCCCGATACTGACCCAAATGAGCTGGTCACCGTACTGCCCGAGAAATTCCGATTCCCATTCCCCGATGTTCATATCGGATTCGGCCGCAAATTCTGCTAGAGTCCCGATACACGCTAGGACGATGCATACGACCAGCAGTCTTGGCGTGACGATTTCGCCTAAGGAATATTTGATAGAAGCATCTCTCGGTTTCATGCCCAGCAGCGGTTCGATTTTACCGTAAAGCCTCGGCACAAGATACAGTGTAGGAAGAAGGGCGAATAAGGTACCGGAGAACAGAACGTCCGTGATGAAGCTTACCCCTTCGATCACTAAGATGCTCTCTGCCAGGCCGGAGACGGCCTCCAATTCCTCAATGCCCAGCCATACTTTGCCGATGTCGACCATACAGCTGAGGAGCTGATGGATAGCGACTCCAAGCATGGCAGCGGTCCCAACCTGAAGACGATTGCGTGGATTGGTCACCATGGAACCGGCGATGTACATAGCGATGGAGAACAGAATAAACTTCTCTAATTCTCCCAAACCGCCGAATTGTCCAAGCATGAGCTCACCGAAAATCACTTCTCCCAGTGAAGCGCCAACGGCTCCATAGAAAGGGTGAAATAGGATGCAAAGCGTCAGCGGAATAAAAGCGAAATACTCCACGGACAGCTCGATTGGACCAAGCTGCAGGGACGGGATAAGCTCGGTGAACATGTTGGACAAGCCGTACAAGGACATGGACAAAATAAAGACCATCATTTTTTGTGAAGGGGTTAATGCATATTTTTGCTTCTGCAACGACATGTTGAATCAGCCTCCTTTGATATGGGATGTGGCCAGTATAAAATAGATTCATCAGCGGAACGTTATCGTACTGTTAATAGTTTGTAATTTTTATTACATAATTACTGTATATGAAAATAAATTTACATTTGAATTGTGATATGATGAATTTATTCTAATGACGATGGGAGAATCACAATGCTTGAGCTGCCAATCGATATCGAAAATCTATCACCTAACCAGCGGAAAATTGCTGACTATATTGAAAAGAACGGACAGCGCATTTTGCTGATGACAGAGCAGGAGATTGCTGACGAGGTGAAGCTGAGCATTGCCTCGGTATCCCGGTTTTGGAAGGCAGCTGGCTATCGGAATCTCAAGGACTTTAAGCAGCGGATGAAAGATCGGCTGGAGGTGACGCCTGCAAAAAAATTAAGCCGGACGCTCGATCACATCGAAGGAGCCGGCTTTGAACCGCAGCAGCAGCTGCTGCAGATCAGCGTTCAGCATATTGAGGAAACGATGAAGCATTTTGACCATAACCAATTTCAGCAGGCAGTGCAGACCATTAGTGCAGGAAGAAGGATATATTTATATGGACCTGGTCCATCTAAGGGACTTGCGGAGCTGATGCATTTTCGAATGTCTCGGTTTGGATTGGATATGCGCTATATGCCCGCAAGCGGCCATGATATATATGAGACCTTGCTGCATGTAACACAAGAAGATGTTATTGTATTGTTCGGCTTCATCCGAATGCTCCCCGAAGCAAGGGTCATTTATGATTACGCCGCTAAGACAGGGTGCAAGACCATCTTAATTACAGATCGCCTAGTTTCGGATTTTACGGGCAAGGACGGTGTCTCATTATACGCAAGCAGGGGCGAGGTTTGGGAATTCCATTCGATGATTGCCCCTCTCTTTATCGTAGAGAATTTAATTATTGGGGTGGGCATGAAAAATAAAGAGCAGTCTCTATCTATGCTGGAAGAGCTGAGCATGCTTCGAAAAACGTACGAAGGTATCATCCCCCGAACGTAATCCTTGCGACATTAAAAAGTGTTTTCATTTGGCGCAAATATTTGGAGAAGTAAAAAACCGGGTTTTCTCAAATAGAGATCCCGGTTTAATCATTTACAAACCTCAGCTTTTGAACACACTCACGTTCTGTTCGAGCTGATCAGCCGTCTCCTTCAAGCTGCCAGCGGAGCTGGAGATCAGGTCGACGACACTTAACTGCTGCTGCGTCGTAGCAGCGACCTCCTGCGTGCTTCCCGCCATTTGCTGGGCAATCGCATGTCCTTCCTCAATCGTATGTACAACCTCTTGGAAATAAATCTCGATCTGCTCCCAAGCTTTGGACAGTTTGTTCACTTCCTCATGAGTATGGCCAACGGATCGCACGATTTGATCAAAATGATTACCCGCATGCTCCACAATTTGGATGCCGGTCACAACCTCCTCGGAAACGTGGTTCATGGACTGGGTGGAGGATTGCAAATTCATGAAGATGGTGCCGTTGATGTCTTCAATTTGCTTGACATACTGTATTGTCTGCTCGGCTAGCTTTCTAATCTCACTAGCGACGACGGCAAAGCTTTTACCGAATTCTCCTGCATGCGCAGCCTCTATCGAGGCATTCAATGCAAGCAGGTTCGTACGGCCCGCAATGTCTTTCATGAAGCGCGTGATGCTTTCGATGTGCTGTGCGCTCGTATCCAAGGAATGAATTTGTTCCTGCGATCTATTTACGGCACTTTCAATGCTGCGAATTTGATGAGACGCTTTCACCGCTGCGTCTCCTCCTTCGCGCGCATGATTCGACATTGTACCGACTGCTTCAATGACGGCCGTGAATGTGCCCGAGATTTGCATTAATAAAGCATGCATTTTGTTCATCGCATCGACAGAGCCTCTGGCACCCTCCATTTGTGTCTCAGCTCCGGAGGCCAATTGCTGTACGGTGGACGCGATTTTATAGCTGGCATCTGACGTTTCAGTCGCAACGTGCAGTAGATGGCGGGAAGACTCTGTGACTTCCGAAGCCGTATATTTCACCTGATGGATCAAATCCCGCAGATACGAAACCATCGTTTGCACTGAATCGGTCAACATGCCAATTTCATCTTTGGATGAAGGCTTAGGCAGCGAAATGGTTAAATCGCCCTTTGCCACCTCCTCAGAGGCTTTCATCACTTGAATGATTGGCCTGGTGAATCGCTTAGCCAGAAACCATCCAAAGAGTAGTGAGAGACCGATCGACAGCGCGATGGTTATCCATAATATCAGTACGGCGTTTACGGCATTTTCTTCGTTTTGCTGTTTTAACTGCTCCGCCATGTCTAAATTATAGTTTACCAATTCATTCAAGGTTTGATTCAATGCATCCAAGGAACCATTGTTCGCGAGTTTGCTGGCATAGGCTTCTGAACTGCTGCCTTCCATGGCGGATTCGATTGTTTCCTTACGCTGAGTTCGGTATATACTTAGCTGTGCCGAGAGCTGGTCCAGCATTTTATGCCCGTCATCGTGCAGGGTATGCTGCTTCAGCTCCTCAATCAGCTCATCGATCTGATGATCATTCGCAGTGATTTCTTCCATATATCTTTCCCTGCGAAGCGGGTTATTGGACGCCAAAATTACTTCAAGAATATATGCTTCGTTCGTTCTGCTGCTCTCCTGAATCGTTTGAATTTCGTTTAAAGGCAGCATTCGCTCCTCATACATCGCTGTCATCTTCTCGTTCGTTTCATTTAAATAGTAGTATGCTGTTCCTCCCAATATCGCCATAAAGAAGGTAGAGATTAATACCAATGCGTAAATTTTAGCTGCAACCTTAACATTCTTTAGTTTTTCTAATAGATTGCTTTTCAAATAATGCTGAAGTTTCATAGGATTCCCCTCCTAAATGATATATGGCTTTTCTATCTGTCTTTATTTAATATAATCAGGCAGTATTTTCCACATATCTTCGTTGTGTTAATGGAATGTAAAAAGGTAGGAAAAATGTCGGAATGAATATGATTCTGGAGAAGGATGGATTCTATTGTATAGGTCCTTGGAAGGGATATGATAAAAAGATAATCGATCATTCGAACAATTTTTACATAGAGTTAACAAAAATATTGAATTTGTTTAATATTCCACCTTTAACATGAATGATGTTAAGACAAAACGAAATTTGGATGGGGGAGAAAATGAAGATGAAAAAACTCTTGCTGACAACACTTTTACTAGTAGTAGCGATGACCACAGTTTTAGCTGGTTGCGGCTCCTCGAACAACAACAACGAGGGCAACGCAAACGGCGAGCAAGGAGCTTCAAATACGCAGACGGAACAGGTGAGCGGCTCCATTACCGTGCTTGGTTCTTCCGCAATGCAGCCACTTGTTGATGAAGCAGCGAAGCAGTTCATGGCAGAAAATACAGACGCACAAATCGCAGTACAAGGCGGGGGCAGCGGTACCGGCTTAAGCCAAGTATCCTCCGGCGGTGCGGATATCGGAAACTCGGATATTTTTGCAGAGGAAAAAGAGGGTATCGATGCATCCCAGTTAGTTGACCATAAAGTAGCAGTTGTCGGTATGGCGGCTGTAGCGCATCCAGAAGTTGGCGTAGATAACCTGACGAAGCAGCAATTGATCGATATTTTCACAGGTAAAATTACGAACTGGAGTGAAGTTGGCGGTGCGGATCAAGAAATCGTTCTTGTGAACCGTCCTGAATCCTCCGGAACACGCGCTACGTTCTTTAAGTTCGCATTAGATGGAAATCAAGAAAAAGCAGGGATTACGGAAGATTCTTCCGGTACCGTTAAGAAAATTATCGGTGAAACACCAGGCGCAATTGGATACTTGGCATTCTCTTACTTCGATGATACTGTAAAACCATTGTCCTTAGATGGAGTGGAGCCTACGGTTGAAAATGTAACAACAAACGAATTCCCGATCTGGGCATATCAGCACATGTATACGAAAGGTGAACCGCAAGGTTTGGCGAAAGCTTTCCTAGAGTACATGATGTCCGAAGAAGTACAAAACTCCTTAGTAACCGAAATGGGCTACATCGCAGCTACTTCCATGAAAGTAGAACGCGATGCAGAGGGCAACATCGTCGGCGGCGACAATCAATCGACATCGGCAGCATCTGAAGAAGCAGAAGGTTCGATCGTAGCGTTGGGTTCTTCCGCAATGCAGCCACTCGTTGACGAAGCGGCAAAATTGTTCATGGCTGAAAATCCAAACGCAACAGTTTCTGTACAAGGCGGGGGCAGTGGTACGGGTCTTAGCCAAGTAGACGCTGGTGGTGCGGATATCGGGAACTCTGATGTTTTCGCAGAGGAAAAAGAAGGCATTGATGCTGCATCTTTGAAGGACCATAAAGTAGCGGTTGTGGGTATGGCGGCAGTCGCACATCCAGAAGTCGGCGTAGATAACCTGACAAAGCAGCAGTTGATTGATATCTTTACAGGCAAAATCACGAACTGGAGTGAAGTTGGCGGTGCGGATCAAGAAATCGTACTTGTAAATCGTCCTACATCCTCCGGAACTCGCGCTACATTCTTTAAATTTGGATTAGATGGAAATGAAGAAAAAGAAGGTATCACGGAAGACTCCTCCGGTACGGTTAAGAAAATTATCGGTGAAACACCAGGCGCAATCGGATACTTAGCATTCTCTTATTTCGATGACACGGTAAAACCTTTGGCTTTGGATGGTGTAGAGCCAACCATCGAGAACGTGGCTACGAATGACTTCCCAATCTGGGCATATCAGCACATGTATACGAAAGGCGAGCCTGAAGGATTGGAAAAAGCGTTCCTTGATTTCATCTTGAGCGATGCAGTACAGGATACACTGGTTCCGGATATGGGATACATCCCTGTAACTGCGATGAAAGTCGATCGCGATGCTGAAGGCAACATCACGAATAAATAATAGAGCTTAATCAACCAGTATAGCTGCACGGCACGTACTGAAAGGTGGGGATATACCCGCCTTTTCGTACGTTGGTCTGATTATTCCAAGGATTAACTGAAATGGTTCCCCCAACCATATTACAAATAGATTGATAGGCTGAAAATGTAAAGGTTTCATGAATAGGAGGTAGACCGCTTGAAGAAGCATCATATAGAAGAGAAAGTAGGTCGCACATTAACAACGGTCAGCATCAGTATTTTGCTTATCGTTATTGTTGCCATTACCTATTTTATTGCATCCAAAGGGTTAAGTACGTTTTTCAAAGACCAAATTAATATTGTGGATTTTCTGTTTGGAACGGACTGGTCTCCAGAAAGAGCAGAAGCTGACGGGGGCCGGTCATTTGGTGCTTTTTCGTTTATTTTCGGTTCGTTCGCCGTAACGATTATCGCTGCGATTATCAGCGGTCCGCTCGGTATCGGAGCCGCTATCTTTATGACGGAAATTGCCCCTTCCTGGGGTCAAAAAGTACTGCAGCCTGTAATCGAGCTGCTTGTAGGTATTCCGTCAGTCGTTTATGGCTTCGTAGGATTGTCGGTCATTGTTCCTTTCTTCAGGGAACATTTCGATGGTTTGGGGTTCGGCATTGCCGCCGGTTCCATCGTGCTAGCCATTATGATTATGCCAACCATCACAAGCGTTGCGTATGATGCCTTGAAGGCACTGCCGGGCAACATTAAAGAAGCATCCTATGGTTTAGGTGCGACGAGATGGCAGACGATTGCGAAGGTTCTAATACCTACGGCGCTGCCAGGCCTGCTGACAGGTGTTGTGCTGGGGATGGCAAGAGCATTTGGAGAAGCGCTCGCGGTTCAGATGGTGATCGGAAACGCGCAGGTGCTTCCAGATTCAATGTTCAACCCTGCAAGCACGATTACCAGTGTACTGACCCTTGAGATGGGGAATACCGTTATGGGATCGAGCTACAATAACGCCTTATGGTCACTTGCGCTCATCCTGCTCCTCATGTCCTTCTTCTTCATCATGCTAATTCGCCTGCTTGGAAGGAGGAACCAGCTCCATGGACGTTAGAATGAAAGATAAAATTGCAACGGTCGTTTTTTGCTTGATTGCTGGACTGATCATTGGGATTCTTGTTTTTCTTATCGGCTTTATTTTGTATCGCGGACTATCGCATATTAGTTACGACTTTCTAACTTCTGTACCGCAGTCATTTAGAGAAGGGGGCGGCGTCGGTCCGCAAATTTTCAATTCCTTCTTCCTGCTTGTTATGACGATGATCATTACAGTGCCGATTGGGATGCTTGGCGGCATCTATATGTCGGAATACGCAAAGCCAAACAAGCTGACAAGCCTCATTCGAACCGTCATTGAGGTGTTATCATCCTTGCCTTCTATTGTGGTTGGTTTGTTCGGGCTGCTGCTGTTCGTGAATGTATTCGGGTGGGGATTCTCGTTATTCTCTGGTGCACTCGCACTAACGGTGTTCAACCTGCCGCTGATGGTTCGGATTACAGAGCAGGCGCTGCAGTCTGTTTCTAGGGAACAACGTGAAGCGAGCTTGGCGCTAGGCTTGTCCAAATGGAGGACGATCGTATCCGTTGTTATCCCCTCCGCGCTGCCTGGTATTATTACCGGGACGATTTTGGCTTCGGGAAGAGTATTCGGAGAAGCGGCTGCTCTGATGTATACGGCGGGTATGAGTACTCCGCCGCTCGACTTCAGCAACTGGAATCCATTAGCAAACAATTCGCCGCTTAATCCTTTCCGTCCAGCTGAAACGCTGGCCGTGCATATATGGAAGATCAACAGTGAAGGCATTGCGCCAGACGCGAAGGAAATTGCAGCCGGTGCGTCCGCGGTTCTAGTCATTGCGGTTCTTATTTTCAATTTATTGGCTAGATGGCTTGGCAGATGGATTCATCGGTTCTTTACAGCGAGCAAATAGGAGGGGATAAGATGAAAATGCCGACTACGGAAACCAAACAAGAACAGAAGACCGGTATCATAGCAGATATTGCACTCGAAGCGAAAAACTTTTCAATGTATTATTCCAATTTCAAAGCCGTAAAGAATGTCTCGATGGCCTTTCCAAAAAATGATGTCACGGCTTTGATCGGTCCGTCAGGATGCGGGAAGTCGACGTTTCTTCGTTCATTGAATCGGATGAATGATATTATTCCGGGAACGCGCATGGAAGGTGAGATCCTGTTAGACGGCAACAATATTTTGGATCCAACTGTAGATGTGGTCGAGCTTCGGCGCCAGATTGGCATGGTATGGCAGCGTCCAAACCCTTTTGAGAAATCTGTCTTTGATAATGTGGCTTACGGTCCGAAATATCAAGGCATTCGGAATAAGAAGAAACTAGAGGAAATCGTTGAGGAAAGCCTGCGGAAGGCCGCTTTATGGGATGAAGTGAAGGACCGGCTGCATACATCCGCAAAAGCGCTGTCCGGGGGACAGCAGCAGCGGCTCTGTATCGCGCGTTCGATTGCAATTAAACCGAGAATCCTGTTATTGGATGAGCCTACATCCGCACTGGATCCGATCTCCACGATGAAGATTGAAGAACTGGTCGTTGAATTGAAAAAAGAATATACCATTATTATCGTAACGCACAATATGCAGCAGGCGGCGCGTATTTCCTCCTACACAGCATTCTTTTTGATGGGAGATCTCATTGAATACGATCAAACGAACAATATGTTTTTGAGTCCTTCGAAACAAGAAACAAGCGACTACATTGCTGGAAGATTCGGCTAGGTTCTGGAGGGGAATATGAGTATTGTCGAAATCAAAGATCTGAATTTATATTATGGGCAGTTTCAAGCCTTGAAATCGGTGAACATGAAGGTCGAGAAGGGCAGCGTAACGGCTTTTATCGGCCCGAGCGGCTGCGGAAAATCGACACTGCTTCGAACGATCAACCGCATGAACGATTTAATAAAAAATGTTCGGATCGAAGGCGAGCTTTTTGTCAAAGGCAAGGATATCTATGCCGCGGATGTCAGGCTGGAGCAGCTGCGCAAACAGATTGGCATGGTTTTCCAACAGCCTAATCCATTTCCGAAATCAATCTATGACAATGTCGCCTTTGGTCCGATAATCCATGGGATTAAAGACAAGAAAACGTTGGATGAAATCGTGGAAACCAGCCTTCAAAAAGCCGTTTTATGGAACGAAGTGAAGGATAATCTGCATAAATCTGCTTTCGGATTGTCCGGCGGGCAGCAGCAGCGGCTATGTATTGCCAGAGCACTTGCCGTGAACCCGGATATCATGCTGATGGATGAGCCGACTTCTGCACTCGATCCGATATCCACAACGAAAATCGAAGAATTAATTGATGAATTAAAGAATAACTATACCATTATCATTGTAACTCACAACATGCATCAAGCAGGTCGTGTATCTGACCAGACCGCGTTTTTTCTAAACGGTGAGGTTGTAGAGTTCGCGGATACAAAGACGATATTTACGAATCCGTCGGATCAACGGACCGAAGACTACATTTCCGGAAGATTTGGCTAAGAGAAGGAGGAGAAGAAATATGCCGAACAAAAGGCAATTATTTGACGCGCATTTGAATGAGCTTCGTGAAGCACTGATTGACATGGGGAAGATGGTAGAGCAGGCGATTATTGATTCCGTGGCATCACTTAAAAACTCGAACGAAGAGCTTGCCAAACAAGTGATCGATCATGATGTGAAGATCAACCAGATGGAAGAGAAAATCGATGAGATTGGTACGACGTTAATCGCCACACAACAGCCAGTAGCGAAGGACCTGCGGCGCATTTTAATCGCATTCCGTATGGCAAGTGATTTGGAGAGAATGGGCGATCTTGCTGTTGATATATCCAAGGCCACATTGCGGCTAAATCAGCAGTCTTTAATGAAGCCGCTTGTCGATATTCCAAGAATGGCCGAAATCGTACAGATGATGACGAATGAGAGTATTCGTTCATATGTTGAGGAAAACGTCGATCTCGCTTATAAAATGGCGAGGATGGACGACGAGGTCGATCATCTGCACAGCCAGATTCTGCGTGAAATGTTTGGCTACATGGCCGATAATCCACAGCTGATCAATCAGGCACAGCTGCTCAGTTTCGTCAGCAGATATCTGGAGCGTATGGCAGATCATGCAACCAATATCGGTGAGAATGTTGTCTATCTCGTCCAAGGTAAACGTCCAGATTTGAATAGCTGATATCGTTCAATTTCTGATTCTAATGTTCTGCAAAATGAAGAAGTAAATCAGTTTGAATCCATCCCTTGCGAAAAGCGAGGGATTTTTTTGTTGGAAAACATGTGCTGTTAGAGAATTGAAAATGAAGCCTATTGACGTATATAGGGGGCGGAGGGAAAATATTGACTTGTGAAGCCCCACTCACGCCGAGTGAGGCTTTTCCTAATGATTGGTTGAACACAGCTGCTTAAGCCAGCTTTTCCCCGATTCTCTGCACCATCTCTAACCATTTGCGCCGTTTTTCTGGGGTTGAAGGCTTCACCGGAGTGATTTCAGTTACTTTAACGGGCTTAATTCCACAAAAGTTCAAGATGTTGCGTTTCATCACGAGATGTCCTGCATTCCAATAAATCCAGCGGTTATACCAGGACGGGGTGTCCATAGTGACAATGAGCCTGGCAGACTTCCCTTGCAGCAGCTTATCCCATAGTACGGAGTTCTCGCGATACTTAAACGCGAAGCCCGGCAGGAATACACGATCGATAAATCCCTTCAGCACGGCGGGCATGGCTCCCCACCAGATCGGATACACAAAGACCAGATGATCGGCCCAACGGATCATGTCCTGTGCGTCGACTAATTCCTCTTCCAGATCTGTGCGTTTGCGGTATCCGTATTTTAAGTTGAGATTGAATGAAAGCTTGCTTAAATCAATGGTGCGGATTTGTGCCGAGCGACTTTCTGCTCCCTTGATATAGGCTTTAGACAGCGCGGAGCAAAAGCTTTCAGGATCGGGATGTCCGTTAATGACAAGGATATTCATTTTTTTTACCTCCTCAATAAGTTCTCTCGTCGAGATGAGCATCATCGTACCTGCGAAGTAAGGGAGTCGTTTACAATGAGCGGAAGAAACGATTTCCAATTTGTGATATGATGGTCAGCAGATATATATAAAGCATAAAGATTCCTATACGATAAAAAAATGATCAAACCCGTATACGTTTTGATGATTTGCGCAAGGGGGAGAAGATGTGTGAGGAGCAGTCAAGGAATGGCTGTATCGATGCTGTTTCCGCTCAAAAAAGCGATCATGCATAAGGGCTTTGATTTTGAGCAGTTTTGCAGGTATGCTTCCATGGATGCAGTTATATTGCAGGATGTCGAAGCACGTATTGATGCCGAAGAGCTTGAAAGGCTTATGTATGCGGCAGCGGAATTCACGGGGGACGATCATTTCGGCCTGCATCAAGGACAGTTAACCGATACGGCGGATCTGGGCATTCTAGGTTACGTCATGATGCATTCCGATGATATCGCAGCAGCGATGAAAGCATACCAAAGATATAACGTGATTGTTTGCAGCGGATACAATGTGGAATGGGAATTAGACGGCGAGGATGTTCTGTTTCGGTTCTCTTCAACGAATTCGATTCCGATGTCCCGCCATTGTATGGAGGATATGGCCAGCTCGCTGTATCATCTGATGCAGCATATGAGCAATCGAACGATCCCTATGCGTCACATTAGTTTTAAGCATTCGGGTCCATCCAATCTAGAACCCTATGTAAACGTATTTGGAGTCATACCTCGATTCGAGCGTGAGAATAACGTCATGCGAATGAGCAAGGACATATTGAAATATCCGATTCTTTATTCAGATCCGAGGCTGCTCAGAGCCTTTGAGTCGATTGCGGGGGATATTAAGGAGAAGCTGGTTCAGGGCAAATGGTTTACAGAACGGGTATTTCAATGGATGATGAAATGCATGCCGAATTCATTTCCTACGCTGCAGCAAACCGCGGAACAATTCGAGATGAGCACAAGAACGCTGCAAGCAAAATTGAAGGAGGAAGGCACCTCGTTCCATGATTTATCTGCCAATGTTCGCAAGGAAATCGCTGTCAGTTATTTAAACCGAAAAGACTATTCCATTAGTGAAATTGCCTATTTGCTGCATTTTTCAGAACCAAGTGCATTCCATAATGCTTTCAAGAAATGGACGGGGGTGGCTCCAGGGCAATATCGCGCCAATATGGCTCAGGATCGTGTTTCTGGGGAAACGGGATAAAAGAATAACAAAATCAGACGCTTGCTTTGACGAGGCGTCTTTTTTCTTCACAGAGGACTTTCATGTCAGACAGTCGAACTTCTACAATATTTGGAAAGGAGATGGCAATGGATATGAAATCGAAAGCGGATATGCGCACGGCACTTCATCACATGATTGAACCGCTGGAGCCTTATTTTAGCCCAGGGCATACCCGGCTATGGCTCGGTTCATCGAATTCTTATTGCGGTAAAGATATCGGAGGATTGGAGGCTTTCTCGAGAATATTGTGGGGGCTTGTACCTCTGCTTGCCGGCGGCGGGATGTCGTCCCAGAACGAAAGTATTCGGCGAAAGATTTTGGATGGCATTCGAAACGGCACGAACCCGCAACATGAGGAATACTGGGGCGATGTGAAATATACCGACCAGCGTCTGGTGGAAATGGCTGTCTTTGGTCTCGCGCTGTCTCTTGCTCCGTCCGTCTTTTGGGATCCATTGACCACGGAAGAGAAACATAACTTGGTCCATTGGCTGAGTCAAATAAATCATAACGAGCTGCCGCCGAACAACTGGCATTTCTTTCGGGTTCTTGTGAATATCGGTTTAGAAAGCGTTGGCCAGCCTTCTGACGCAGACAAGCTGCGGGAGTCGTTGGAACTGATCGAAAGTTTATATGTCGGAGACGGATGGTATTCTGACGATAATCGAGCTTTTCAACGCGATTATTATATTTCATTTGCCTTTCATTTTTATGGATTGATTTATTCCGTACTGATGAAAGAAAAGGATCCGGAACGTTCTGCCGTATACGTGAAACGGGCTCGCCAATTTTCCCATGATTTTATGTACTGGTTTTCCGAGGACGGTTCGGCATTACCGTTTGGTCGCAGCTTAACTTACCGATTTGCGCAGGTATCGTTCTGGTGTGCGATGGCATTCGCCGGTGTCGATGACGACTATGATTACGGCGTGATGAAAGGTCTCGTGATGCGCCATCTGCGATGGTGGTTGGAACGGGATATCTTCTCGCCGGAAGGCTTGTTAACGATCGGATACGCGTATGCCAATCTCAATATGGCGGAAAGCTACAACGCGCCTGGATCGCCATATTGGGCACTGAAGAGCTTCCTCGTATTGGCGCTCCCGGACGAACATCCTTTCTGGCAGGCCGAAGAGAAGCCGCTGCCTAAGCTGCAAAGCAGATCCATTCAAAAGCACGCCGGCATGATCCTTTGTCACGATGACAACCACCATCATGTGTATGCTCTGACTTCGGGACAGCTCTCCTATACGGAGCATTCGCATAATGAAGCGAAATATGCGAAATTCGCCTACTCCAACCGATTTGGATTCAGTGTACCGAAGGGGATGTACGGTTTGTCCTACGGTGCTTTCGATTCCATGCTGGCGTTAAGTGAGCAGGATGGTTACTACCGGGGAAGGCGTGAATGCGAGCTTGTGGAGTGGCAGAATGAGGTGCTGTACAGCCGATGGCGGCCTTGGCGGGACGTCACGATTGATACATGGCTCGTTCCTATCAATGGTCAGTGGCACGTTCGAATCCACCGGATTGAAACGAACCGACCGCTGGCTTCGGCAGAAGGCGGATTCGCCATTCCGCAAGGCACTGCCGAGGCTTGGGGAACGAGTGAAATGATCGACTTGATCGGCAATCGCCGAACGGATGATGTAACAAGTGAGCCGAATACGAATATCATACATTCCGGCAGTAACCGGATTCCAACGCTGAGAGGTGAACTTGAGGCGGGGATACATTGGTACGGCGCGGCCGTATTTGCCTCGGTGGACGGAGAAGCCACTCAGCAGTGGAGGGAACAGGCACCGGTTTTAATCAAGGATCAGGGTGTATGGCAGATTCAATTTAAAGGGACGTTGGTTGCTTCGATCACCGGTACCTCCTAAGATCATCGGTTTTTCAAAAGATGAAAAAGGCTTCAGCCATAGGCTGAAGCCTTTTCATAGAAATGATGCACCTTCTAAGTTGTACCAAGTTGCTTGTCCAATCCATTGTTTTTTCCAGAGACAAGGACTGAATTTTACTGCGGTGACGGAAATCTTGCTGCTTCGAAACGAGTATCTGTATCTGCCGCTATCGATCCAGCTGTATTGCTCTCGGCAAACACTTCTACTCTATCTCCCGCTTGCAATTGCAAGATCGTGGATACGGTGACTACGTTTATGAAGTTGCTAGGTCCGAAGAAATCATTATCAATTGCTACAGCAGGAGCTCCATTGACCCGAATCTCGACTCTTGCCCGATAATTAACATTCGGATTTGTTGGATTGAAAGCAATGGTTCCTAGAATGGAATAAACCCCTCGCCGAGATGGAGTGAAAGTGGAGTTGGCCGGATTATATTCATTAGCAAGATCGAACTGCTCATTTGGAAACAGCACTTTGACGGGAGTATTGGCGGCAACCGGAATAGCCGATGTAGTATTCACTGCACGAAAAGCGGAAGTGATGGCGAATCCGCCAAGAGTGTCTACATTGACATTCAGCACCGGATTTCCTACATTCGAGATACCTTGTACCGGATTACCCACGTTGGACAACGAGTCCGTAATCGTGTCTGTATCGGTCTGTGTTTGGGCCTGCAGCTGCGCCTGCAATTGGGCCTGAAGCTGTGCTTGGATCTGCGCTTGCAGCTGCAGCTGGAGTTGCAGCTGGGCTTGAATGTCTTTGAGACGGATACTGTCGTTGTTCTTCTTCTTATCATGATGCTTGTCCTTTAAGTCCTCGTACTTTTCTTTATATTTCTCGTATTTTTCCTTATATTCTTTGTATTTAGGGCTTGCTGAACGATTAAAAAATCCAGTAACAGCAAGGGTTTGAGGCATTCTTTGTCGAATTCATATGCAAGGAAATCGTTGAAATACGATGAAAAACCGTGCACATGGAGGATGACGAT
>NZ_JBHSQV010000140.1:0-19115 GCF_042658665.1 Marinicrinis lubricantis | reverse complement strand
ATCGTCATCCTCCATGTGCACGGTTTTTCATCGTATTTCAACGATTTCCTTGCATATGAATTCGACAAAGAATGCCTCAAACCCTTGCTGTTACTGGATTTTTTAATCGTTCAGCAAGCCCTACTTACTGTCATGAATAGATGCTCTCCTTTTATTTTGATTGCCCTAGCAAATAATTACTAAAGAAATTGACCAGTTGGGGCAGTACCAGCGAAGCTGACACCACCCGCAAAGTAAACCAAATATCAAGGTAAAAATTTATACCTGCCAGGGTACACGATATGTACGTTAACGTTGATCGTTCGTAAGGAATCTTTGTTTAGTAGGGTCCCAGATGCAATCTGTTTCCACTCATACGGATTCTTGCGAAAAAGGGATTCTCCTAGATTATAAATATCGAGATCCTTCTCAAATGCAGTTTGAAAGGTTTGTCTAATTTGACGCTCAATTTCTTTTTGTGCCATTTGCGTGAGCTCTTGTTCCGTAACGTCTGCATGCAGTTCATTAACTCCGGCCTTCACATTAATGGATATATCAAAATATGCTTTGTCGTATTTAACACTTGGTTTGACGTCATATTCGGGCTTCTCTGCGACGAGAACCGCTATGAGCTTTTTATCGGAAACCAAGTTAACGGGCAGTCGGATTGTGTGTTTATTCAGCCACGGCAATCCTTTTATCTCTTCGAGGCTCATGCGTGCGTAGTAGTTGTCCTTATCGTATATTTGTATGCCTGAATATCTAAGCAGTTCGTGCGGTTTTTGATTTTCCTTCCATTGATCCTTTCGAATCGATAATTCTGGTATGTAGCTTATCTTCGCCTTTTCGTTTGAATCCATTACAAACTTTTGCAGGCGTATCGGAGCGAGGATAGACCGCTGCCGATAATTCTGTTCAGGGTTATGCAGAATCGAAGCTTTTGGCGATAATCTTAAAAACGGGGTTGCCATTAAGATTTCGTCAATGGGATCTCGCGTACTGAACACCCAGGCCAAGTACCTGATTTCACGATATCGGTTGATCAGTTCCAGCACTTCACCGACTTTTCGTTCCTTCAATAATCTCTCGCTAAACAAGATCGCGGAGATCTGTCCCCAGTTTAACCTTTGTTGAGAAGTGGTATATAGATCATTCACTGCTTCTGTAAATGAGATGCCTTTTCCTCTACCGATCCAGACCGGAGGCTGTTCCGCTTTCTGTTGCCCTTCCAATTTTGCCACTGTCGAAAAATCGAGCAATTGCGCATAAATGGTGTATTGGCCATCCACATAATCCACTCCGACGGCTGTCGCATAGTTCATGTTTTGCAATTCATATTTGCTCCAGCATCCGGTGAGAATGAAGGGAAGCAAGAGAAGAGCGGCACATTTGTATACGTTCATTTCTGCCCCTCCCCTTGGCGTGTGGGATCTTCAGTGTTTAGCATGTCTGGGCGGGTTTTCCGCCATTTCCAAGGCAATCGGAACAAAGCATTGGCGAAGTCCTTATATGGAGGTGAAATCGGAGCCAGATAAGGCAATCCGCATGAACGCAAAGAAGCTAAATGAGTGGTTACAATAAATAAAGCAAGTAAGAAACCATAGATCCCAAGGATGGCGGACAGTGCGAATATGAAGAAACGCAATATGCTAATTGTCCCGGCCAATGACTGGCTGGATAACGTCGAACCAAACACTTGCGTAATCGCGCCAATAACAACAATGCCAGGGGACAAGAATCCTGCACGAATCGCCGCATCCCCCAGAATGAGCCCTCCTACTACCGTAACCGTAGACCCAACCGCCGAGGGCAATCGAATACCGGCTTCCCGCAATATTTCCAAAAAGATGAGCGCGAGAAACATTTCACCTACCGTGCCCAAGGGAATGCCTAGCCGGTTAACGCCAAGTGTTGCAAGAAGGTAATAGGGCAGTTGATCTTGATGAAACGCTAGAATAGCGACCCAAAAACCGGGCAGCATGAGTGATACGAACAATCCGAGTAAACGAAGCGATTGTCCAAACGTAGCAGACAAAGCAGTAAAGTGGATGTCTTCGGGTGTTTTCAGGAGCAGGAACAAATTGGCCGGAGCGATCAAAGCAGCCGGTGTACCATCCACAATAAGCGCTACACGTCCATTCATCATACAGTTAACGGTAAAATCAGGTCTTCCCGTATAGCCCATCAAAGGAAATAAAGCTTTGGTCGGTTCCATTAACTCTTCCAGTTGAGTGGCGCTAAACGCTCCGTCAATTTGGAGGCGATCCAATTTGGTCTTGATATCTTGGACAATTTTTGGATCAACAATGTCTTGCATATACAAAATCGCAATGGTTGTTTTTGTTCGGACACCTACGGTTTTCGTTTCGTATACCATGCTTGTTGACTTGATTCGTTTGCGAATTAACGCGACATTGACGCCGAGTTCCTCGACAAAACCGTCTTTTGAGCCGCGAATGGAGTGTTCAATCTTGGATTCTTCGGGCTGACGAGCCGGTTTTTTCGATATGTCGAGGGAAAACAAAGAAGTTAGTGTCGGAATAAACAAAAGCAGCTTCCCCTCGAAAATTTCCGTTTCGGATTTCTGCTCCCATTCCTCGAAAGAGATGCGCTCTAACTGTAATTGAGACGACTCAACGACTTCCTCGTTTTTATGAAAGCCATATTTTTCGTAAAACCGGGTCAAGTGAGGAATCGCCATCTCTTGAAGGGGTTGTTGATTGTCACATAATCCATCGCAATACAGTAAAACGATCCTCGACTGATCGTCGCCAGCTTTTAATTTGTAAGCATGATGCTTAATATCGCGACACATTTGAAACCGTTGAAGAAGTGTTTGTTCATTAAGCGGTTGTGTAACCGTAGCTTCTTTTTGTGGCGAGGACGAGGAGACACCTGCCCATTTTTTTCTGAAAAGCTTTATCATCTTCAGTTGCTCCTTTTACTTCGTTTTGAAAACATAATTCGCACGACAAATACGAGAATAACTCCAACGGTAAAGACACAAAACGAAGGAAAGTAATATTGACTGAGCAGGTCTTGAAAAACCATATCGCTGATTGGCAACAAAACTGCAACCAACATGAATAAAGCGCCCAAAAACATTGGCAGCCACTTATACTTTTGCAATTTCCACATTTCGCCCAAGAGGAACAGGGAAAGGGACACTCGAATGTACGTTCCGGATAACCACTGGTAAATCGAGAAAAAATCGACATGCTCCACGTACTCACCCAGTCGAACCATTCTCCATTGTTCGAAAGCGGGATAGCGTTGGTGGGCCGCTTCATCAGGGCCGTACATGGCAATAGAGCCCATCAAAGGTCCGATGGTTAGTCCGGATAATATAATGCAAATCAGCATCAGACTTTTGAAGCCCGGCTTGTTCGTTAACTTGTGCTGAAATAAGATCATTAGCGACAACTCCAGCAATCCCCCGGCAGCGTAGGGAATACCTTTCCAAAGCGGAGGTGTCCCATTTTCGAGCAACGGAAAAAGCATGTTGTATTCTTTAAACTGAAAGTTTGCCGTCATGACAAGGTCGCCCAGAATAACAACAAAAGGCAGCAATATCCCGCTTAATATTGCAATGGTGCGAAGGCCTTGAGATGCCGCGAAGAAGCATCCGACAAGCGTAGTTCCCGCTAGCACAAGCATTGGAGTTTGAGGCAAATAAGTTGCAATTGTCCATGTTAGCGTGTCCTTAAAGGAAATGAGTCCCATAAGCCATACAAGCATACTGTATAGTACTATCAAGGTTGCCGAGAGAACCGTTCCGAAATGTTGCTTTAACCAATCTCTAATGTGTATTCCGTTCATGTTTTTTAGGATATAACTCAGAATGCCAACCCAAATTGGCGAAGCGATTAATACGAGGATCACTACAAGCCAGCCATCTCGCCCTGATGCACCGAGCAGCAACGGTATAATGATGACGTGGTTCAGTAGACCGACTGAAAGCATTATGATCATGTATGACTGTAAAACTGAAATTTTCGGCATCATTTCACCCTCAAAACCTCAAACTTTGAAACACAAAATCGGGTAATAACAACATTTACTATTCCCTCTTCTTTACTCTTTATTCCAATCACTGACTTCGGATATTCCATTGCGAGTAAGTTCCGATTACGATTCAGGAATTAGAACTTCGCGGTTTTTTCTTCACATTGTCTCATTATGTATGCTTCGATATACTAAAGTTAAAGACTATAATTCCTAATCTGACCATTTAAGGAACTTTATTTGGAGGGTATCAAGTGAAGCGAAATTGGGAACTGGAGGAGTTAATTGAGCATTTTACGTTTCTTCCTAACGAAATGCAGCAAATCGGCAATAAGTCGGGGGAGACTCGGTTGGGGTTTGCTGTTCTGTTTAAGTTTTTCCAATATGAAGCGCGTTTCCCCTTCCATAAATTCGAAGTGCCCAAATCAGTCATTCAATACATAGCAAAGCAGATCGATGCACCGGCAGAGCTGTACGCCCAATACGATTGGGTCGGTCGCTCCATCACCTACCATCGAACACAAATTAGGGATTTTTTTGGCTTTCGTGAGGATACCATTAATGATGCTGAAGAGGTAATCGCATGGCTATGTAAAAGCGTGTTATTCCAGGATCACGAATTCGAACATTTGTTTGAGACCGTATACCGGCGATTTCGGGATATGAAAGTTGTACCGCCTACGCCTGATCGCATTGAGCGACTTATCAGAACCTCAATCCGTACATATGAGGAGCAATTTTTCCAGGCCACACTGGAAAAATTGCCTACGGCATCTTTGTCCAAATTAGATTCACTTATAGATAGTATCGCATTTTTGGATGAACACCAGGATGGCTCAAGCAGCGATGAGGGACTTCTTTCTTTTCAAGAGCTAAAGGCGGATCCGGGCAAACCAGGTGTCGAAAGTGTGTTAAGAGAAGTAAGAAAGCTGCGAACAATTCGAAGTCTGGAACTTCCGGATGATCTGTTTCGTGATATCCCTCTCAAAGTATTGACCAAGTATAGGCAACGGACCGCAACAGAGGATCTCCGAGAACTTCGCCGCCACCCTGATCCGATTCGTTACACATTGTTGGCCGCCTTCTTCTGGCTAAGGAGTATGGAGATTACGGACAATTTGATGGAGCTGTTTATTCAAATCGTCCATCGGATAGGAGTACGGGCAGAACGCAAAGTCGAAATGATTTACGCAAGGTAAGCAATAAGTATGGCATTTTATTCAACATGGCACAGTCTGCCGTCAGTAATCCAGACGGAGTAATTCGTGATGTCATTTTGCCGGTCGTAATGAGCAAACATTACGGGATTTGATAAAAGAATTCAAACACACCGGACCGGCTTACCGAGAGAAAATCCATACCATTATTCGGGCTTCCTATGGGAGTCACTACCGCCGTATGGTTCCCGAAATATTAGGCATCCTGGAATTCCGGTCAAACAATGAAGTGCATCGGCCAGTGATTCGTGCATTGGAGTTGGTAAAGAAATTTTCAGATACTGGCCATCATTATTTGCCAATGTCTGAAGAAATCCCGATAGATGGTGTAATCCGGACTGTTAATAAAGAAATAGTTGTAGAGAAGGACGAGAAAGGCCAAGAGAGAATTAATCGAATGAATTATGAGATAAGCGTCCTGCAAGCTTTACGGGAAAAGCTTCGTTGCAAGGAAATATGGGTTACTGGAGCGAACCGGTACCGGAACCCGGACGATGACTTGCCAACAGACTTCGAAGAACGGCGGGAAGAAAATTATAAGGCTCTAAAGCAGCCGCTGCATGCGGAAGCATTCATTGCAACGTTAAAGCAGGCCATGAAAGATGGATTAGAAAAGCTCGATACCGGGCTCCAGAAAAACCCAAAGGTCCGAATCACGGAGAAGGGGAATGGTTGGATTAGCTTATCTCCGTTAGAACCACAAGTAGAGCCAGTCAACCTATCACGAATAAAATCAGAGATGCTTCGGCGATGGCCGATGACTAGCCTCTTGGACATTTTAAAAGAGGCGGATCTACGTGTAGGATTTACGGAAAAATTCAAGACTGTTGCTGTACGCGAAGCGTTAGGACGGGATACGCTGCAAAAGAGACTCATCCTATCTCTTTATGGCCTCGGGACGAATACCGGATTGAAACGTGTGAGTGCCGGTGAGCATGGAGAAAATTACAAAGACTTGCTGTACGTCCGTAGGAAATTCATTCATAAGGATAATCTTCGAAATGCAATTTCCGAAGTGGTGAATGCCATTTTTCGTGTTCGGATGCAGGATATTTGGGGTGATGCTACAACTTCCTGTGCATCGGATTCTAAAAAGTTTGGTGCATGGGATCAAAATCTGATGACCGAATGGCATATCCGGTACCGCGGCAGCGGCGTTATGATATACTGGCACGTTGAGAAGAATTCGACATGCATTTACTCGCAGCTCAAATCTTGCTCCTCCTCTGAAGTCGCTGCCATGATGGAAGGATTGCTTCGTCATTGCACCGAAATGGAGGTCGAGAAGAATTACGTGGATTCACATGGCCAGAGCGAGGTTGCGTTCGCGTTTTGTTACCTTTTGGGCTATCAGCTTATGCCACGGCTCAAAGCGATTCATTCACAAAAACTTTACCGGCCAGAACCAGGCATGACGGATGCCTATCCGAATTTGCAACCGGTGCTGACCCGCCCAATCAACTGGGAGCTGATTCGGCAGCAATACGATCAAATGATGAAGTACGCTACGGCACTACGACTCGGAACCGCCGAAACGGAAGCAATCTTGAAACGATTTACCCGCAATAATTTAAAGCATCCGACCTATCAAGCTTTGGGAGAACTCGGCAAAGCAGTCAAAACGATATTCCTGTGCGATTACCTGCACTCGGAGGAGCTGCGCCGCGAGATCAATGAAGGGTTAAATGTCGTGGAAAATTGGAACTCGGCCAATAGCTTCATCTTTTACGGCAAAGGCAGTGAAATCGCAACCAACCGGTTAGAGGATCAAGAGCTGGCCGTATTGTCTCTTCACCTTCTGCAAAACTGTCTGGTGTACATCAATACCATTATGCTTCAAAGCATCTTATCCGACCGTAAATGGTTCGATATGATGACTCCGGAAGATTTGCGGGCGCTTACCCCGCTGATCTACACGCACGTAAACCCTTACGGCACATTTAGGTTGAACATGAGTGAACGCCTTCCGTTGGAAGAAGGTGTTATCGCGTGAGTGAAAGGCGCATATCCTCAAAACGCAAGGCGAAGGAGTTGGCCAAGTATCTACGGGGAGAACGACCAGATTATGCCTATCTCAAAAGCCTGTTTCAGCATCTTCGAGCAGAGCTAGAGGTAGAGGTTCCAAAAACAGCGAAGAAGCTCCCCTATGTACCTACAGAAGAGGAGCTTAAGCGCTACTACGATGTGGTTTGGCAAGCGAAGAACTTTCAAGACATGATGATCGTCAAGACGCTCCTTTATACCGGCGTTCGGGTAAGCGAGCTTATCAATATCAAGCTGTCTGATGTTGACTTTCATTACTGTCAAATTCGGATTAATAAGGGCAAAGGATGCAAAGATCGCATCGTCCCTTTTCCTCAATCGTTCAAGGAAATGCTGGCCATGCACTCCGATTCCATGAAAAAGAAGCAGGCCGTTTACCTGTTCGAATCATCGTGGAAGAAAAAATATACCGATCGGGGAATACGAAAGATTTTGGCCAAATATTCGGAGGAAGCCGGTCTTGTCCAAAATCTGTCGCCTCACAAGCTGCGACATTTCCTATTGACCTGGCTCAAAAAGCAGGGCATCGATGACGCGCTCATACAGCCATATTCGGGCCACGAAAGCCGTAAGTCGTTGGAAGTCTATTCTAAACTGGCAATCACAGATGCCCAGCAGGAGTACAATGAGGTCATCAATAATTTTCCCATTTAATAGCATCTACTTTGCGGGTGGTGTCAGCTTCGCTGGTACTACCCCCAGTTATGGAGCCATTAAATGGTTTCAATAAAAAAGACAGCGGGGAACTTTTATTATAGTCCCTGCTGTCCTTTGCCACATTGTACACGTTCGATATATAGCCGAAGGCTCCTTCTGATCTCTCGAACAAGGCGTGTTTTCTCCTCGTCAGAAATGCCGTCAGCCGCCTTCGCCAATTTTTATACCTAAGTGATTGATCATAACGCACGCTCCGTTATAGACTTGAATAAGTGATCTATTCGTCTTGCAAAATCATCTCGTACAATTTCTCGATTCATCTTTATTCTCTAATTGGTGACATCGGAAATGAATGAATAATAAACCTTGCATGCGACCGCGAATCAGCCATTGTTTCGTGCCGGTTTGTTTAAGAAAAGATGCCCAAAAGCGTAAATGGAGTAGCTGCGCGTGGCAAACTACTCCGTGGATCCGCTGAATATATCTATTCCGGTAGCTTTAGAGACCATATGATTCAAATGAGAACGATTAGTTCATTTCCACCGTTTACGCATGAACCGCTTCATTCTCATTCTTACTCCGAATCTGCTCGATATACTGCTTACAGAAGGCCATTTCCTCCCGTTTGGCATGCTCCATGATGATATGTACATGCGGCTTATATTGATTCAACAGCTTCATATACAGATCGTAGTTCATCTTTCCATATCCCGGGGAAACCGTGATCAGCTTCCCATCCTCGGACATAATACGGTCCTTGGCATGAGCAGCGATGATTCTGTCTCCAAGCAAGTCGAACGCTTCTTGGATTACTGCGTCTTGATTTGCAAAATTCGCCGTCGTTAGAAGATTACCCGGATCCATGACGACGCCAATATTCGAAGACGGCACTTCATCCAGCATTTTGCGCAGCTGCTGCGCAGTTCCAATCAGATGGCCGTCTGCCGCTTCCATCCCGACAAAGACGCCCCAACGTTCGGCCTCTTCGGCTAGTTCTTGCAGCACTGAGCGCATCACTTCCCAATCCTGTTCCGTATAATCGCCTCCCGGATTTTTTCCGGTCTCCGCTGCTACAATGCTGCAGCCCAAGGAAGGCGCATAACGAATCAATTCCTTGAATCGTTCTACATTCACTCTCCGAATTTCTTCATCGCGATGATAGAAATGCAGATAGCAGCCTAATACGGAGATGGAGACATTCTTCTTCGCTAACTCATCTCGGATCATATTCGCAAGTCCCGGACTAAGTGTTCCCGGCTTGCTGAAATCGAACGGGCTGATCGCTTTCCAGAGTGCAAGCTGGATGTGCGGAATACCCGCAGAAGATAAATCCTCCGCTAATTGCTTCACCGTCAACCTGCCAAACAGATGTGCTAATGCTCCTACACTCATACTTCTTTACCTCCAAACCAAGTATGTTCTCCGCTCATCGCTTCGACGATCTCACCGTCGACACTGAGCCATACGGACATCGCGGACGGATTATAGACAAAATCACATGCGGCGGAGAACTGCAGACGTTCCGCTGCACGCATATAGTCAACAATCTCAATGTTCGTCGCATACCAAATGTCTTCCTTGCCACCGATAAATTCACAGAACTGCTCGATGACCTCCCAATTGTTCTGGTTGTCGAATTCGTAGCTGTGGCCCCATACGTACATCATGTACAAGTACTGCTTTTTGTGCAGTGCGTCGAACGCCTTGGCCAGCTCCATCACATCATGATTATGATGGCACGTCGGATTCCATTCGAGCAGGCGGTCCGGCATGGCGAACGATCTTGTACTTTTCACGGTTCTGGCATACTCAATACCCAGATGCGGCAGCATCTCAATTATTTTCTCGCTGTAAGAACCATTCGGATAGGACATCCCACGTACCGTATATCCTGTCAATCGTTCCAATGCTTTCCGGTCCTCTACAATTTCATGAATAAGCTGCTCTCTCGGGCTTCGTGCGATTGTAGGGTGTGTTACGGTATGCACGGAAACCTCGTGTCCTGCATACAGCGTAGTTACTTCTTCAGCAGAGATGCGATCTCCAGATCCAAGTAAACCGGAGTTGATATGAAACGTGCCTTTAATTCCGTATTGGTTAAAAAGCTTCACCAATCTTCGATCTGCACTTTTGCCATCGTCATAGCTCATCGTAAGCACTTTATGCTTTCCTTCGGGAAAACATGTAACGATCTGCTTCATTTCCTCACTCTCCTTCCTATGGATGGGTTCACCTAACTTCCAATATATAATGAAGTCTTTTGCAGGCCGATATGTTCGAGGAAGCGAACCACTTCCTCATCCCAAAACTCCCATGTATGCCCATGCCCGTCCGCTTCGCGATAATGATAATGGTATGGATTGCCTTCTATACTGAGGAAGAATTCTCGCACCCTCTCGTTCAGATCGAGCCACGGATCTTCACTCCCGCATGCGTGATACACCTTCGGAAGCGATAATCCTTCGTCCAGCGCCTTACGGCCTAAGAACTTCAAATCATTTTCCGTGTTCTTGATTTCCCCCTCTCCAAAGAGAAGGATGCGATCATATGCACGAGGGGAACCATCGTTCACGAAAGCGATGTCCGATTTGTCTCCAGCTGAGAATGCGCCAATCGCCGCATAGAGATCAGGACGCGCAAGACCCACTCGCAGGCAGCCGTAACCGCCGTTCGATAGGCCGGAGATATAATTGTCGTTTCTATCTTCGGAAAGTCTCGGAAACAGATGACGGAGAATGAACGGAAGTTCTTCCGTCATATAAGTAAAGTATCGGCCGCCATGTGCCATATTCGTGTAACAGGAGTTGAATACCCCAGGCAATATGACGGCGATCCCATATTGATTCGCATAATGCTCGATTCGGCTCATTCGGAGCCACACGCTATGATCACCTGAACCACCATGCAGCAGCCAGAGTACTTTTAATTTGCCGTATCCCCGATAAGGCTGCTTCTCTTGTGGCAGGATGACGTTGACCTGCATTTCCATACCTAATACTTCGGAGAAAATATGCGTTTCCATCCATGCCATACGGTTATTCCTCTCCTTTCGAAGAACGGTTCATGAGCAGCCAAGGAATCGTTCGTTCAATACAGCGATCCCAATACTGCCAACTATGGTCTCCGGGACCTTCTTCATATTCCAGCGGCAATCCCAACGATTTAACGTGATACTGGAAGCGAACGTTTTCTTCATAAAGGAAATCTTCAGTACCGCACCACATGTACAGCCTTGGTTTTGGAAGATCGCTTGCGGCCAATCTACTGGCCTCCGCAAAAAGATCGTTTTCCCCGCCTTCCAGCTTTTCCTTGCTGCCGAATACATCAGTAACCAGCTGTGAAGGTAAACTTTGAAACGCGCGGAGTGCATCCGTGGCACCGGAAAAGGATGCAGCTGCGGCGTATCGTTCTGGTGCGTTTAGCGCTGCCTTCATTGCACCATAGCCGCCCATGGAGAGTCCAGCGATAAAACGATCTTCCCGCTGATTTGAAAGCGGATACATCCTTTCGCAAAAAGCTGGAAGCTCTTCGGTGATGAAGCGAGAATAATTACGACCGAAAGCCATGTCGGTATAAAAGCTTAAGTGTCCTGCCGGCATAACGACCGCAAGCGGTTTACCCTCTACATAACGCTCAATACTAGTTCGCCGCATCCATGAGGTATGATCGTCGCTCATTCCATGAAGCAGATACAATGTCGGATACGGACCCGGATCCTTCGTCTTCCGCCAGCCCCCTGCCACATGCTGCGGCAGCAGCACTTCCATTGAGACCGGCATGCGAAGAACCTCGGAATGAAAGTGGACATGAAGCCAGGCCATGCTCAATCAACCTCCTAGGTTGTTTTCTCATACATGCACTCCTTCATTTTACAGTAAAATCATCAGGAATGGATAAATTTAGTTCAAATATTTCTTGAAGCCTCTGCTTATGGTTCCGTTAAACCCTTCTCTTTCAAAAAAACGATGTGCTTCTATTCGCGAAGAATGACTTAAAAGCATAATTTTACGACAATTTAAGGATCTACAGTACTCCTCAACATACTGTAATAATTCACTGCCAACTCCTCTGCTGCGGTGCATTTCATCAACAACAATATTTTCAATAATGCCGTAGGGCCTCATACCATGTAAGGCTTGTAGACATATATTCAACGTGAGCGTTCCGATAATGATGCCTTTTTCTTCATATACAAGCAAAAGATTATTCGGATCATGCCTGATTGTCTCTATTTGTTTTTCAAGAACCTGCATTCTCTTGCTATTAGGGACTAAAGATTTATAAAGTCTGTATAATTGATCCCTATCCCTTGCTTCTGCCTCACGTATCATTCCGTGCAGCCCCTTTCCGGCTTACTCATCTCATCCCAATATACCCTTTAATTAAAATATAGTCGATGAAATTCCAATGATGTACAACAAAAAAATACTGTGGAATCCTACCACGGCATGGAGCTTGTCTTCTTTTTGCTACGGACGTTACCTTCAGTCAAAGAAACATTTTCGCTTCAGATCTTTTGGATCCCCCCGATTCACGACAATATTGGTAAAACGCTAAATTTTGGACAAAAACAGCAAAGACAGCACCATACGAGTTCCCGCATAATGGATACGTATTCACAATTCTGTTCAGTGGAGGTGCCGTTGATTGAAGAATGCGTGGAAGAAAACCTTTATTGCTGTCTTGTTGTCTTTCCTTGGAATGTTTGGTTTTACCGTTTGGACGAATGCAAGTGTTCATGCCGCTACTGCTGAGAGCTATCGTTTTGATTTTGGTTCTGGCCCTGCAGCCGATGGATTCATTCAGGTGTCATGTGAAGATACATATGACAGCGAGACAGGTTACGGTTTCAAGGATGGATCGATCATGAACGGTCGCGACCGAAGCCAATCTTCCGATCCGTTAGAAAGAGACTTTTGTTTTGCAAGCGCATACAGTTTCTTGGTTGACCTTCCAGACGGGCAGTATACCGTAAGCCTGATTTCAGGTGATCAGATTGCAACTCAAGCCGCAATGACGGTTGCTGCAGAAGGTGAAGTGAAGCTGGATGGGGTTGGTTCTCCCGCCGGAAGCTTTATCTATGAAAGCTTGACGGTGAACGTCCGCGATGGACAATTAACTTTGGAAGTGGAAGGGAATACGGCCAGACTTAACGCGCTGCAGATCTCTCCCTTTTACGCATTCGATTTCGGTCCAGGAGATGTGTCATCAGACTACACCGCTGTTCGCTGCAACACGTCCTATTCGGAAGAAACAGGATATGGCTGGAGCCAATTGGCGGGCATCGATGGAACGATTCAGTCTCAAGGAGATGCGCTTCACAACGATTTTTGTTTCGGTCCGGAATTGTCATTTGAAGTCGATCTAGATAACGGCACTTATAAAGTGACGGCCATATCCGGAGATGCGGAGCAAAATCACAGCTTGACCATCTTTGCAGAAGGAAAGAAGGTATTAGATAACGTGACTGCGGAGGCCGGTCAATATACGGTTGGAACATTTGAGGCCAATGTGGTAGATGGGCAGCTGAATTTAGATTTTTCAGGCTCCCCTGCTCGCATCAATGCCTTAACGATTGCACAAATCTTGAAGGAACAAGCTGTACCATGGCCAGTAGATGAAGGGATTTTGCTAGAGGATCAGGGATCTTCAGTCACGTTAACGAACTCCGAAATTTCATTTACCGTCAACAAATCCAGTCCAACCATTTCTGTGCTCCGCAAAAAAGGGAAATATGAGGAAGTTAATTTACTGAATGTCGGACGTGGCTACTACAATTTAAATTATTTCTTTGAATCCAACCGTGAGTATGGCGGAACCAACATGAACTACCAGATTGTTTCGCAAACGGACGACCGAGTTGAAATCTCCTTATCTACCGACAATCCGGAGGTGCTTCCCTTCCGTTTAGACTATCGTTTTGTGCTGGAAGCGGATTCTCCTGGCATTTATATTTACAGCATATTTGATTATCATGAAGGCATGCCGGATGGCGTGGAGATTGAACAATCCCGTTATTCCTTCCGGGGGAATCCGGAGATCTTTACGAAGTATGGGATTGAGGATCACAGCAAAGGAGATCGGATGGGTACCTTCCCTACTCCTCAAGATATTCGAAACGGTGAATCGTTAATGGATGCGACATACCGTCTTCCAAACGGCGAAATATATACGAAATACCAGCATGCCGTACATATGGGAGATAACAACATCAACGGCATCTTCGGGGAAGACATCGGGTTGTCCATTATCCGTCCAAGTCAAGAGTATCTTGTTGGCGGTCCGGCGAAGCAAGAATATTTCGTAGAAATGACAAATACGACTCCGATGGTGCACTGGTATGAACAGGTACGCCATTACGGGGTACCGAATATCGTTCCCGAGAAAGGATGGCAAAAAATATACGGACCGTTCTTCGTGTATGTGAATGAAGCAGAAACTACGGAAGCGCTATGGGCCGATGTGAAACAACAGGCTGTGGAGGAAAAAGCGAAGTGGCCTTATACTTGGCTGGAAGACTCTATCTATAATACTGATCAACGCAGCACGGTCACAGGTCAATTGACAGTGTCGGATGGTTCCTCCGCGGCAAATGCTTGGGTTATTCTTGGCCAGCCTGGAATGAACGTATACGAACAGAATCTGGATTATCTATATTATGTTCGAGCAGACGAGCAAGGACGCTTTACGATCGAAGATGTAAGGCCTGGAACATATACGCTCTATGCATATACCGATCATCTGTTTGGAGAATTTCATTTCGATGACATCGCCGTCGGAGCGAACGGTACGCACGATGTAGGTGTATTGGAATGGACACCTGAGACTCATGGCGATCTCATTTGGCAAATCGGCACACCAGACCGTACGCCAAGAGAGTTCAAGTTTGGGGATCAGCTGCGGCAATGGGGACTTTGGCTGCAGTATCCGTTGGACTTTCCGAATGATGTGGACTTCGTGATTGGGGAAAGCATTGAATCGGAAGATTGGAATTACATGCATCCGGCCACGAGGACACCGGGAAATGTGGATCATTTGCTGGTTCCTCAGGACCCAACGCTTGCAGAATGGAAAATCCGTTTCCAGTCGGAAGAAACGCAAGGTACTGGAACGCTCACTATCGCGATTGCCGGTTCCAGTCGTGGATCGCTTGCAGTCACCTTAAACGGAACAACGATAGCCGAGTACGACCAGGTCATCCCCATTGGCAATGACGCCTCGGTGTACAGAGCCGGTGAAACAGGTTACTACCATGAGCTGACGATCCCATTCGATGCATCGCTGCTGACAGATGGTGAGAATATCATCACACTGAAGCACTTAGGATCGAATGGAAGCACGGACTCGATCATGTATGACGCTCTGCGCTTGGAAATCGAGCCCGCCACCATTGGCAGCTTGCAAGACCAAGTGACAGCTTACGAACAAACAGGTGACTTGACGGCACCTTTGGTTATACAGCTTCATAATCAATTGAAGCAGGCCGAGCATCACTTTCAAAAGGAGGACATGAAGCAGACCGTGCATTTCCTGCAAAACTTCTTGAAGCATTTGACCCAGCAAGAGATGCAGAGATATGTATCGGAGGAAGCCCAGGCAGACTTGGAAGCTAGAGCGAATGCGCTAATTGATTATTTAAATTAAAATAGCAGATGCATTTAATATGATGCCGTTCTCGGGCACTCCCCTTGAGCGGCATCATTGTTGGTATTATTTCTTTGCATCTTCTTTCTCCCGAAGCATGCCTAATTTCCAAAACGAAGTAAATACGAATTTTTGTTCGTACAGCGTTATTAATGGCGTCTATTTTTCTTTTCCTCTAAGTATATATCCAGTGCCTGAATCCCTCGCCTAGCTAGCCTTATGATCAGGATCAAGCAATATAAACCAAGACCGATGAATAACCCGTATATCATGACGATCAATGTGGGCATGATTGCAAATGATGAAGCAGCCTCACTGGACATGTTATCCCCTCCTTTCGATAAGTTTTGAAGTCTGTCACTAATAAAACTCTAAAAAAAGTAAAGGGTTTGATTTCTAAGCTAATACCTACTCAAAAACCATCCTTTACGATTAAGATGACTTCTAATTTTCTTGAGAAATCAGCTTTTCAAAGTCCAACTACATCAGTTCAATTTGTAATAGCTGGATCGCCTGTTCAGTACCGCCAAGCAACCCTTAAAAAAGCTGTCTGATTTAATGTTGACAATCCAAGCTCCATTGCTCAGCAATACTCTTTTCATCAAGTTTAATCTGATAAAAAAAGACCCGTAAGAAGGGTTATTTTTCCTTGTCCCCCTTACAGGTCATGGTTCTATACAAGTTGTTAGTTTTTATTTACTTCGTCCAACTATGATAACACCTTCATTACCAACTGCTATGAACTTTTCCCCATCCCACGTGACATCCCTTAATTCTTTTAACGTTGGTGACTTTATTTTCACCCATGTTTTCCGGTCGGCATTCATGTGTATGCTACCATTTTGTCCTACAGCTACGATAACACCTTTCGAATTTACAGCAAGTGAATGAAGATACTGGTATTTTTCTTGTACAACTGTTTTCCAATCTATACCATTGTAAGATTCAATCAGGGAGTCACCATATATAGCTGTGAAACTACTTCCATTCCATACAGCCTTTTTAACATTATCGAATGTATTTATTCCATCGACAACCATTTTTGATTTTGACCAATTTAATCCGTCTTTTGAAATATAGTAATCAAAATTTCGATAGCCAATCCACATTTTCCCATTCGTCGCAACTGGGATTGCTTGAAAGCCCTTCAGAGTTTCCCAGTTTTCTCCACCGTCTTTACTTAAATAGACATTTTTTCTACCAAACAAACGAATCTCTCTGTTTATCGTGATCGCATCTAATATATCTTCCTGGAATCGCTGAGAAAGTTCAGTTAATTTCCTGTTTGCATACAAATATACAGGTGTTGTAGTAACTTGATAATCTATTTGATATCCACTAGTCACAAACATTCCACCGCTGCTAGTTAATTGATAAAATTTAGACTCTTGATTTATCTTATCAGAATCTACGTTTTCCCAATGAACTCCATCTGAAGAGGATGCAAAAACTCCTTCTCCAAGTATTGCATAAGTATTTGCATTGAACTTTACGCCATAAAGATCGTTGTAAGTTCCTGCTTTTTCTAAATTCCATTCTTGGTCAAGTCCTTGCGTGGATCGAATCGTACCCACATCGCCAACGGCAAAGTATTGACCATTCAATAAATTAATCGCATTCATATTGCCGGTCAATCCAATATAATGTACTTGGAAGAACACTGTATTTTGAATTTTAGCCGGATTTTTAGTTTTTGAAGTCCAATTCAACCCATCCTCCGATTGTAAAATGGTACCGTGTTGTCCTACAGTGATGAATCGTTCGCCATCCCAAATCACTGAGTTTAATGAACCTTTCGTTAATTGATTGGATATACGTTTCCAATCAACTCCGTTTGAAGATACATAGATGACTCCCCCAATAGGAAAACCTGTTCCCGCTCTTCCGTCCCAGCCTACTGCAACGATACACTCTCCATTTGTTGCTACTTCTTGAATTGAACCTCCTAGCTGAATATTTTTAAATTCCCATGTTTTAAAATCATTTGAAATAAACATCCCATTTGTATGTAATGCAAGCCATCGATTTTGAAATTTAACGATCTTCATATCCGAATGAAGAGATGAAAGTAACAGTTTCTCGGGTGGGACAAGCGCATGGAATTCCCATTCTAGACCATTTGACGAAGAAGCAGCAAAATAATACTGATAATGATAAGGCCATATGCCCACAGCAATATATTGTTGGCCGTCCCATGAAATATCCATCCATTCAACTTGGTCTAATGTCAAACGATCCCTGGCTTTCTCCGTGCCTTTGAAATCTTGATCATACTGTTCAACGTAAAGGTCGCCTTTAAGCTTAATATCCTTCATGACACTCCACTTAAGTCCATCAACTGTAGTAGATATGAATCCGTTTGAGCCAATAATAACTGCGTTTTTATTATTGGTCGCAGCATCTATTAGATGAGATTGATAGCTAATTTGAACATTGTTCCATTTGCCCGCTTCGGTGCTGCGAAAGATCGTCGAATCGTTACCGACTGCAAGCTTTACACCGTTCACTTCAATAATCGCATTTAAATCGGAACTGTCCATCCCTTGTTGGATTGTCCACTCCCAGTTTTTCTCTACTGAAGCTGACACCTCAAAATTCAAAGTGGTATTGAATGTAACGAAGAGGATACAGGTAACAATGCTCACGATCGTTTTTTTGAAATTCATTGAGTTAGTCTCCTTTCAGAGTAATTCTATGTGAATTGAAAACTTTTTTTATTTCGATCATCATTTTACTGGCGTTTCTTCTCGATCTGAAATTTCAATAATCTCGTATGCAGGGATTTTGTCAATGTCCCTAAGTTCATTCACAAAAAAATTCGTTATAGATTGAGCTTTTAGATTAAAAGCTTCTTTAAATTCAATTAACGGATAGTAGTATCGATTTTTCCAAAGTATAGCCTTTTCCTTCTGTAATACCGTTTCATAGTTCTTGTACGTTAAAATGATTTCCCCCTGATCATTTCGAATGGATCCGTTTAATAGTTTCATAAAATCTGCAACTGGCACGTAGGAGGTCCCGTCACCTGTCCGAAATGTTCCCTGTCCACTGTATGTTATAAACTCTCCGTTGTATTTCAACGGAATCGGTGGCGACAAAGTCAATAGATCACTGAAATCAATATTCACTATGTAATCAAACGGTAACCTGTACAAATCAATATAGTTAATAGTAGGAATTCCATTTTCTAAATGAACATAATTGCGGCTTAGATCGGAAATGATAACGATATTATCTTGATTCATCAACCATTGTACACTGCCGTAATACATCCCTCGACTAATGTTTGCATTTAAATGAATTCTATTGATTTCTTTACCCGTTTTGAAATCATAAATAATGTATTCACTCTTAGTTTTGTCGGAAACTCTATTTTTATGGTAGGTCAAATATGAAATAATATATTTTTGATTGGGACTGAACTGGAATCTTGCTATAGTATATTCATTTTTCTGTGAAAGCCGTATTTCCTCGTATTACCGTTGTCGCTGGAACAAAGCGGGGGCCAAGAACACTTGAGTCTAAAGAAGGCAACAGGATGCCCGGTAGAACGAATTTCGTCTACAAGGT
>NZ_JBHSQV010000139.1:0-18966 GCF_042658665.1 Marinicrinis lubricantis | reverse complement strand
CAGTTCCTCGTGATGAACCTGGAACGCCGCTTGCGGCTTCTTTTTGTCCTCATTCTCAACATGCTGCTGAAACGTACCGCCTACAGACAATTTGCTCTCTAATGTTTCGTTCAGCAAGCCCTAATTATAAAATAAAAATATACTAGATCACTGAGGCAGAGGCAGAGTTTTTGGAGTTGTAGATGGGGGTGAAAAGAATGACTTTGATAAAAGAACTGACCACGAACGATGAGTTCGTCGGCTTCTATTTGCTGAAAGAGCTGGAGCTGAAGCAGACCAATACATCCCCGGCAAAGGATTACTTCGATTTGGTGCTGTGTGATGCCAGCGGCCAGCTCCCTGCAAAGTATTGGGATGTGAAGGAAACAGAAAAAGACAGCTTTTCTCCGATGACGCTAGTCAAGGTTCAGGGAATCGTTCAATTGTATCGGGAAAAGCCGCAGGTTAAGATCACCCGGATTCGCAATGTAAGCAATGAAGACGGTGTGTCTCTAACCGATTTTATTCGGGCGGCCCCAATTGGATCTGCGGAATTATTAGAGGTCATAAGCAGAGTCATCGAGAGTATTTCGGATCCGGCGATTCGCGATATAGTAAGCTTTTGCGTCGATAAGGTGAGAGAGAAATTAGCTCATTATCCGGCGGCCAAAATGCACCATCATGCTTACTTCGCAGGCTTGGCCTATCATATCGTTCGTATGCTGGAGATCGGAGAGTTCCTTTGCAAGCAGAGGCCATTTCTAAATGCGGACATGATCAAAGCCGGGATTATCCTACACGATATTGCAAAGCCAGAGGAGATGATCGCTCAGCTTGGGGTCGTGACAGACTATAGCGTACAAGGTAAGCTGATCGGGCATATCGCAATGGCAGCTGGTTGGATCACAGAAGCTGCATTGCGGCTGGAACTTCCGCTCGATTCGCAACAAGTGATCGGATTGCAGCACCTTATTCTCTCGCACCATAACCTTGGGGAATGGGGAAGCCCGGTGCAGCCGCAAACGGCAGAAGCGGTAGCATTGCACTATATTGACGCACTGGATGCCAAACTCCAGATGGCGGAGGACGCACTAAGCGCCACTTCGGACAAGGAGTTGTGGACACAGCCGGTCCGAGGGCTGGAGAATAAAGCGTTGTACCGGATGTCATTGTAGAAATTAAAATATACGAAGAAAATGCAATGAAACAAAAATACTTTGCGGCAAAATAGCGGCAATGGTATAATGTTATTGAGGGAGGTGATGTTATGTTTACACCCAAATATTCAATAACGGACACCATAGCCCGCAGACTAATGGATATACAACGCGCCAGTGTTGTGGTGGATTTGCTTCCACTGCCCGCATCTATTCTGGATTTGCTTAAGAAAGAATCGATGGAAAAGACGGTCATTCTTTCAACGAAAATTGAAGGAAACACGCTTGACGAGGCGACGAAGCGAAAAGTTTTGTACCAAACCAGTAACGACAATGAAGAGCAGGAAGTTTATAACTTAATGAAAGCTTTGGAATATCTGGATGAAGCCGAAAAAAGGCAGCTCCCGGTCACAGAGGAATTTATTAAAAAGCTGCATGCCATTATCCGAATATCACACGGACGAAGACCGCGTGTTAGCGAGTATCGCGAAGAACAGAATCAAGTAGGCAGCCGCAATGCCTCCGGTTTTTATTTGCCGCCGGAATGGAAAGATGTCCCGGTATTAATGGAGGATTTGGTTGCCTGGGTGAACTCGCCGGAAACCTATTCGGTTCCGGTTCCTATCAAGGCTGGCATATTCATGTGGCAGTTCCTAACGATTCATCCGTATTTGGACGGGAATGGCCGAACGGCCCGGATGATTACGACCTATCTTTTACGCCGCGGCGGATATGGCTTAAAGGGGTTATTTGTACTCGAGAATTTCTATGACCGCAACTTGGCTGAATATTATCGCCGACTCCAGTTGGGTCTCCATCACAATTATTATTTTGGACGGAATGAAGCTGATTTGACGCCTTGGCTGGAATTCTTTATCGATGGTTTGGCGGAGGTTTTTCAAGAAGCCGCTGCCATCGTAACCGAGAAATCTGCTCAAATGACGAAAATCGAACCGGATCTGATTCGCAAGTTAGATCCCCAGCAAAGAATGGTGTTTGCTCAATTAACCTTTAAACAAGATACCCTAACGACAAGCGAAATGAGGGATCTGCTGCGTTTGTCGGACCGTTCAATAAGGGAAAAGGTAAGTCATTGGAGAGAAGAAGGATTCATTGAGCCGCGCGATCAAGACGCCAAAAGAGTTCGTTCGGTCAAATTATCCGCGGAATACGAGAAGTTGGCACAAGACATTCGGAATGCGCCGGATCAGTTTGCCCATTTTCTAAAATGAATGCAGCACTGCAATCTCAAGTTGAGATGCCGCAGTGCTTTTTTTGTGCGCAGAACATATATTCGCTGACAATCTATGGTCGTTGCGATCCGTCATAATGAAGGAAAGACATGCGGGAGTGAGTACAGTGGATCAACCGATCTATATCGCCGTCACAGGCACGCAGCATTACTACGGAGCAGCATTTCTAAAGCCGGGTCAGGTCGTTCACTTGATCAAAGACCCGGATAATCCGCATGACCATGAAGCGATAAAGGTGGATATGATCCCTTTGGGCAAAATCGGTTATGTCGCCAACAGTCCGCATACCGTACCGAAAGGATGCCGCAGCGCCGGCCGGATTTATGATAGGTTTGAGCATCATGTTTGCGGCATGGTGCGATTTGTCGTTAAGGATACGGCAATTGTTGAACTTACGCCGGGTCTAGAGGAAGTGTACATCATCAAAACGACAGAGAACGTTGCGTTTTCTCCTTATAGGCAGGAAGAACCAGGTAAAGCGTAGAATCCCAATGATGATAAGGATTTACATTCTATATGCCACGATAGGAGATATAGCATGACGGATAAAGTGATTCGGCTCTTTAAAATACTTCTCGCCATTCAATCCAATCCGGGGATTTCGGCCAAGGAGCTGGCGGACAAATGCGAGACAACGGATCGTACGATTTATAGGGACATGCGGATTTTGGACTTGATCGCACCGATTACAAACGAGGGTTATGGGAAAGGGTACCGTTTTGTCGGTAATTTCGCCATGTACCCGCTGAATTTCACGGAGCAGGAAGCGTTGGTGTTCTCTGTCCTGCCCTCCGTGTTGGACACCAGCAAGTTGCCTCCAGGCTTTGAATCTGCCTACGACAAGGTGATGGCTACCCATGTGAAAGAAACCCGGAAGCGGTACGATACACTGGAAAATGTCGCAGGCATGATCCAAATGGGCACCCCGGCTTATCGGGAGAACAGTGCCAACTTCTTGCTGCCCATCATGGAAGCGATCATTGCCAGTAAGACGATCAGGGCTGTTTACCATACCCAGAGCCGGAATGAATTGACGGAGCGCGAAATTGATCCGTACTACCTGGTTCCAAGGGATCAACGGTTTTACTTGATCGGCTATTGTCATTCCAAGCAGGACATTCGCACGTTTCGTATAAGCCGTTTCCGCCATGTAGAGTTGACAAGTAATCGATTCGACAAGGGTGATTTTAACATTGCTCAGTATATGAAGCATACCTGGTCGATTGAACGCGGGGATTCTTTAATCACTTTTAAGATTAAATTCCATCCGGATGTCGCCCGCTATGTGAAGGAAGAAGAATTGTTCGTGAGACCGAAGATGACCGATCTGCCGGACGGCAGCTTATTATTCGAGGTCACCGTCAACCACGAGCGGGAGTTTATGAATTGGGTGGTTCAGTACGGACCTTCAGCGGAGATTTTAGAGCCTGCATCTGTCCGGGAAAAGTTTAAGGAACAGCTACAGCGTTGGGGACAGTTGTATGGGCAGTAAGGTGCTGTTGTTGAACGATAGACGAAAGGAAGGTGTCCCTTTTGAAAATAGCAGGCACGTTTCTAGAACGTTTATATGATGCAATCCGTAAAGAGCCATTTCGCCGCAAAATTGTTATTGCTCCTTCCTACATCGAAGGACAGTCCTGGTTGATGCGAATATGCCGGGAATTAGGGCCGGTTATGAACGTGGAGGTCCAAACGGTTCAATCCTTTGTAAGAAGTCAGGTTCAGTTCTCCCTGTATCAACAAGGGCTGACTTTAATCGGGGAACAGCGGTCCTTTTGGATTATCCATCATGTCATGGAACAAATGGCTTCCAAGCCGGATTCCTACATCGCGGTGGATCAAGTAAAGCCTGGTATTGCCATGCATGTTCACCAAGCCATTATGGATCTGCGCCGTGCCGGAGTGAGAGCGGGGGAGCTTCGAGACGACCACTTTATGAGCCAGCAAAAAGGCAGCTATGTCAGAAAGGTGCTGTCAGCGTATGAGCGCTTTCTGAATCAGCGGAGCTGGATCGATTTTCCCGGCCTTTTGTCGCATATACCAACCCAATTGCCGGAAAACGTGGAGCTTATTCTGCCAGACCCTATGCCGCTTTCACCGGTTTCCGCTCGAATGCTGGAGCGGTTGTCAAACGGACGGATGACGAGGATTATAGCGGTTTCTTCCTTCACTGACGTCCAATCCACAATGCCGTTCGGAAAGGTTCAGTTCTATCATGCGACCGGAAGGCTGGCGGAGGTTCGCGAAGCATTGAGACGCATTATTCAGGGCCGGATGCCATTGGATGAAGTGGAGATGATCGTACCGGATGCGGAATATGCGCTGGCCATTTTGACCATGTGTGCTTCTCTGGGTCTTCCCTGTTCCTTTGCAGACGGGCTGCCTGTGATCACATCCGGAATGGGAAGAGCCGCACATTTTCTGCTGAACTGGATGGAGTCCGGTTATCAGGTGCGGCAGCTCGTATTGATGCTGCAGCAGCAATTGATCACGTTCTCCGATCGTGACCAAGGAATAACGAATGCGGATTGTATTCGAGCCCTGGAGAAAAGCGGAATCGGTTGGGGGAAAGAACGGTATATCAAGTTGCTGGGGTCGGGGCATGTCCGGTCCCAAGGGGATTCAGATGAAAGACCCGAAGAACGGGAGCGGACGGAACAACAACAGCGGGATGACGACATCAAGAAGCATCTGACAAACCTCCTGGGAGAATTGTTTCCAGACGAAGCGGCGCTCTCCTCTCCTAAGGGAATCTGGGGATGGCTCGTTAACATCTTGGATCGATTTGGTGTATGCGGAACGGAAGAGGATGCGATCGTCCTGCAAGAAATGAAAGGTATCGCTAAAGAACTGCAGGAATGTCCTGTTCCGGACTCGATGCCGTTTCAGCAAATGTTCTTGTATGCCCGAGACATGCTGCAGGAACTTCGAGTCGGGGTGCAACGGTTACCCAAGCCCGGATTCCTGTACATATCGAATTTGTCGAACGGGGGGATCAGCGGGAGAAAACATACGTTTCTTCTCGGGATGGATGAACAGTCGTGGTCCGGGAATATCAGGCAAAATCCCATGCTTCTCGATGAAGAGTGCAGACGGATAGGTGCCGGGCTTCAAACAGCCGTGCAGAGACAAAGAGATCGGCAACGCCTTCGTGATAGTCGGCTTGGGATGATAAGCGGCAATATCACATTTAGCTTCTCGTCGTATGACTTGGCAGAAGGAGCGACAGCAAGCCCGGCTTTTCAACTTCTACAGGTATTCCGAAAAGTATCCGGAGAAACGAATGCGGACTATGAGATGCTGCACCGAAGCTTAGGCGAACCTGTCGGGTATTTGGATGTAGAGCAGCCATCCTCTACTGAGCTAAATGGACTGCCATTGGACGGCTCTCATTATGTCTTCCGACAAATCCATGCGAATGTAAACCTTATGAGGGACCGGCAATCCTTCATCGAATCGGTCTATCCGTCGCTTCGTCAAGGCAGACTTGCACTCGAGGCGCGTGGCAGCTCGCAAGTGACGGAGCATGATGGATATATAGCGGGGGATGAATGGACTGATTATTGGAAAGACCGGGACGAACGGACGCTTAGCGCAAGTCAATTGGAGAAGTACGCGGAATGTCCGATGCGGTACTTTTTCCAATATGTGCTCAGGATTCGCGTGAAAGATCAGGTGACTTTTGATCGTACCTCCTGGCTGAAGCCGAATGAAAGAGGCTCGCTGCTGCACGAGGTTTATCGTCGTTATATGACGGAAGTCAGCGCAAGTAAAGTCATGCCTATTACACACGATCATGCCCGTTTGCTTCGTATTGCGGAGGAGACGATTCTCTTGTATGCCGAGCGGATTCCGGCACCGAGCCCTCATGTGTTTGAGAGGGAACGGCAAGCGATGCTCCGGGATGTGGACGTGTTCTATCGCATGGAATTGCAGGCTAAGACGGCTCCCCGGTTTTTCGAACAAGAGCTCATCGTGGACGGCCAGCCGTTGCACCTTGAGCTTGGCGAGGACATGGCGATTACGCTGCGCGGGATCGTCGACCGGATCGATCAAGTTGCGCCGCATCAATATCGAATTATCGACTATAAGACCGGCAGTCCTCGGCCTTACAAGGAAAATGGCATGTTCGCCGGCGGCACGCAGCTGCAACATGCGCTTTACGCAATGGGGACGGAGCTTTGGATTCGGCAAACGGGTGTGGATTCTGATGCAAAAGTGCTTGAAGCGTCTTACGTCTTTCCAAGCGAACGGGGGCACGGGCAAGTGATTGCACGTTCGCAAACCGAACGGAATCGAGTCACCGCGGTGATCCGAGGAATCCTTTCGTCGATGGAACAGGGATTGTTTATTCCCGCTTCAAATCCTGCGGTCTGCCGATATTGCGACTATGCGGCTGTATGCGGAGAGCACGCAGAAATGATGGCCCATAAGCGAAAGGATGAAGCAAATTCGGAGCTGTTGCACACGCTGCTGGAGGTGGAGAACATTGAATGAACCATCCGATCAACAAGCTAGAAAGAGGATATTGGAGGAGCTGAACACGACCTTTCTGGTAGAAGCCGGTGCAGGCTCGGGCAAGACAACCAGCTTGGTCGGCAGATTGCTGGCGCTCATCGAGACAGGAACGGCTAAGATGGAGCATATTGCGGCGATCACCTTTACGAATAAAGCGGCGGATGAGATGAAGGAACGTTTCCGTATTGCTTTGGAGCGGAAAGCGGCTGATGTTGAAGGCGAAACTAGAGAACGAATGGAAGAAGCTTTGGCCAATCTGGACCAAATCTTCATTGGAACGATCCATGCGTTCTGTTCCTCCATGCTTCGCGAGCGACCGATTGAGGCCGGATTGGACCCTTCTTTCGAAGAAATGGATGATGAAATGAATCGCGCGTTCCACGATCAATGCTGGGATGAATATCTGATTCAGCTGCAGGAGGAAGATAGTGAAGCACTTGCCTCCTTTGCCGAGGTGGGAATCGACGTCAGCATCCTGAAGAATGTCTATAATCGGGTATCCCTTTTTACAGATCTCCAAATCCCTTGCGAACCGGTTCATCGTCCTGATTTCAACCTCATCCGGCTCTCCCTGCTTCCTATGATCGAAGAAGCCAGCAGGTTTCTACCGACAGCTGAACCGGAAAAAGGGTGGGATAATCTTCAGGCAAAACTGCGTACTGCTAATCGTATGCTGCGGTTGTCGGATGAGCAGGACGATATGTTGATGCTAACACTTGCGAAGATGTTTGACTTCAAACTGGATGTGAAGCAGTACAAATGGACGGATAAGAAGCAAGCCAAAGCCATCTCCGAACGATTTCACGATTGGCAGATTACGGTTCTGTTCCCCTTTCTTCAATCGTGGCGGGAATATCTGTATCCGAAGGTCATTCAATTTGTCTTGCCTGCATTGGAGTATTGCAGAGAACGGCGATTGCAGGAAGGGAAGCTGAACTTTCAGGATCTTCTGATGTATGCCTGCCGTCTTCTGCGTGATTACCCGGAAGTTCGCGCGTTTTTCGCCGGGCGCTACCAACGGCTTATGGTCGACGAATTTCAGGACACCGACCCGGTCCAAGCGGAAATGATGTTTCTCTTAACGGGGGCCGGCGATGATCCGAATGAACGGAATTGGCGGAAGCTTACTCCAAAGCCGGGTTCCTTGTTCCTCGTGGGAGACCCGAAACAGTCCATCTATCGTTTCCGCCGCGCGGATATTTCCATTTATAACGAGGTGAAATCGCGGATTCAAGCATGTGGAGATGTGCTTCACTTGACCAGCAATTTCCGGTCCGTCGATGCGATCGGCGATTTTGTGAACGGGCAATTTGTCGGCAAGCTTCCCGTCCGGGAAACCGATGTTCAAGCGGCGTATGTCCGGATGGAAACGAATATACCGAATCCAAAGGGGAATAAGCGCGCGGATCACGGGGTTTATGCACTCACTTACCCGAAAATTTCCGGAGGCAAGGAGGAAGTAGCGGCGGTTGACGCACAGCGTATTGCCGCATACATCGCGTGGGCTTGCCGCGACGGAAATTTGCAGGTTCAGGAGCGCAACGGTTCATCTTGGGTGCTCAGAGAGGCGCAGCCCAGCGATTTTCTTATATTGACAAGAACGAGGCATTATTTGCATCTCTACGCAGAAGAATTGGAGAAGCGGGGCGTTGCTGCGGAAACTGTCGGAAGCTCCGCTCTATACCCCGAGCTTCATACGCTGGGACAATTGGCCCTCTACCTGGCCGATCCGTCCGATCAAGTGGCGATGCTGAGCGTATTGCGCGGACCTCTATTCGGCATTAGCGACAAAGATCTGATGGTGTATCGTGCTCAAGGGAATGCGTGGTCGCTCTATCGGCTGCCGGAGGAGTCATCCGAACAAGAGAATCGAGTTGCATCTGCATGCCGGAAACTTCGGGAATATGTTGGCTGGGTGAAAGAATTGCCTGCATGGGCAGCCTTGTACCGTATTATGGAGGATACCGGTCTCTTGCTTTATTCCACGGTGCTAGAAGCAGGGGCAAATCGGTCGGGAACACTGCTTAAGATGTTGGAGCGATTGCAGCGTGACGCCTTGCTCGCATCGGATTGGCATGAACTAGCGAATGCAATTTCGGCCATACGGCAGAGCCAAGGTATGGAAACCGCCAGTCTCTACACAGGCAAAGGGCAATCGGTACGGATCATGAACGTGCATAAGGCAAAAGGGCTTGAAGCGCCAATCGTATTTCTAGCTTGTCCCTGTGGCGAAAAGGATCATAACGCTGACCAGTTTGTTGATCGTTCGGAGACAGAGGCCGCGGGCTATTTCCTGATCCAACAATCGAAAGGGTTCCAGAAGGAAACGATTGCCCAGCCGGTCGGCTGGGAAGCGATGAGCGTGCGGGAGCGTGCATTCATGCTCGCGGAGCGGGATCGGCTTCTTTACGTCGCGGCGACACGGGCCAAGCAAATGCTAGTCGTCAGTCTCTACCCCGAACAACCTGCCAAGTGCCCGTGGAGTTCACTCATGGATGGGATGGAGCTAATCCGGGAGTTGGATGTCCCGGAAACGGATGTTCAAACAGATGAGTGTGATCGGGAACTTGACGGAGATATTGTAATTGGGAAAACTTCATCTGGTTTATCCGGGTCCGAAGCCTCATCCATTGATCTAGGTGCTTACTTGGCCCAGAGAGAGCAGGTGTTCCATCAACTGCGCCAACCGACTTATGCCGAAGCAACCGTTACCGGGCTGACGAAGAGCATGAGCGACACGCCGGAATGGTCAGCCACTGGGAGGGGCCAATCTTTCGGCAGCGTGATCCATAAGGGGCTTGAGGCGGTTGGAAATGGTCTTCCGATGAGCGAATTGCCTGAGTATGTTCAATACCTCTGCCAGGTCGAAGAGGTTGCAGAGAAGGACGCGGGGGATGCTCTGCCTGTTCTCCGAGAAGTTCTAGAAAGTGAACTCTGGCAGCGCAGTCTGCAAGCGAAGCAACGGTTGTTTGAAATCCCGATCATGATGGTTCAGGGCAATAGGGAGACAACGTCTTATCCCGCAACCGAGCAAACGATGTCGGAAACAGCCGCCGCGGCATTAACACAACAGTCCAATAACGGCGGCAATCTCTTGGTGAAGGGTGTAATAGATTTCGCTTTCGAAGAGGAAGATGGCTGGGTGATCGTCGACTTCAAAACGGATCAATTGGATGAGAACAAATTGGAGCAGTTTGTCCGGTTTTATGCGCCACAAGTGCAGGCTTATGCTAAACCCTGGTCGGAGACATTCGGCTATCAAGTGAAGGAAGCTGGTTTGTATTTTGTTAGTTTGCAGAAACATGTCATATTAGGACGGCCCGTTGTATAATTAGACAAGAATCTACATGCAGAGGGGATCGTTATGATTACAGGTGAGTTAAGGCAAAAAGTAGACCGGATTTGGGAGACATTTTGGACCGGCGGAATCACCAATCCATTAAGTGTGATCGAACAATTTACATATTTATTGTTCATTAAAGGGCTGGACGAAGCGGAAACGCGTAAAGAGAATGAATCCTTGCTGCTGTCGTTGCCTTTTACCGGATTATTTCCAAGTGACAAGCAGCACTTGCGCTGGAGTCAATTTAAATCGTTTGATCCTCAGCGGATGTATGATGTTGTCTCGAACGAAGTATTTCCTTTCATCAAGACGCTTCATGGAGATAAGGATTCAGCCTATGCCAAATACATGGGTGATGCCATCTTTATGATCCCGACTCCGAATATGCTTGTACGCATTGTCGAAGGCATCGATACGATTGACATGAAGGATAGAGATACTAACGGGGATTTGTATGAGTATCTGCTATCCAAGGTAGCTACAGCTGGAACGAACGGACAGTTCCGGACTCCGAGACACATTATCGAAATGATGGTCGCTTTGATGAAACCGACGCCTGAAGATATCATATGTGACCCGGCTGCAGGTTCGGCGGGTTTTCTAGTTGCCGCAGGTGAATATTTGCGGAAACATCATGCAGACCTATTCCTGGTTCAGGGCTTGAAGGAGCACTTCAACAATCATATGTTCTACGGTTTCGATATGGACCGTACGATGTTACGCATCGGGGCCATGAATATGCTGCTTCATGGAGTGGATAACCCGAATATCGAATACCGCGATTCCTTGAATGAAAACAATACGGACAAAGACAAATATACGTTAATCCTAGCCAATCCGCCGTTTAAAGGATCGCTTGATGCAGATTCAGTAGCAGCAGATCTGCTGCGTGTGACTCGCACGAAGAAAACGGAGCTTTTGTTCCTTGCCCTGTTCCTGCGGATGCTCAAGGTGGGCGGGCGCTGCGCCTCCATCGTACCGGATGGTGTTCTATTCGGTAACAGCAAAGCCCATAAAGACATTCGTAAGGAAATCGTCGAGAATCACAAGCTGGAAGCGATTATTTCGATGCCAAGCGGAGTATTCAAGCCGTATGCTGGGGTATCGACAGCCATTATAATCTTCACCAAAACAGGTGCAGGCGGAACGGATCACGTTTGGTTCTATGACATGAAGGCGGACGGTTATTCGCTTGACGACAAGCGGAATCCCATTGAGGCGAATGATATACCCGACATTTTGGAGCGGTTTGGCAATTGGGAAGCAGAGAAAGGTCGTAAGCGTATGGAGAAATCGTTCCTGGTTCCGGTCGATGAGATTCGCTCCAATGCTTATGACCTCAGCATTAATCGCTACAAGGAAACAGAGTATGAGGAGGTTCAGTATGAGGACCCGAAGGTCATACTGGCTTCGATCAAGCAGCTAGAGGATGAAATTGTTGAAGGGCTTGCGGAACTGGAGGCGTTGTTAGAGTGAGAACGAAAAAAATTAAACTAAAGGAAATTGCGTCAATCTCAGCTGGCTCAACTGCACCAGATGATAAATACTTTGGGGACCAAGGATATCCCTTTATTAGAGTTAGTCATCTAGATGACCTTATCTCGGGCATAGATATAAACACAATTCCTAAAGTTAGTGAGAAACACGCGGAAGTTTTCAAATTAAAGAAGGTTAGAAAAGGAACATTGTTGTTGGCAAAAAGCGGCATGAGTTGTTTGAAAAATAGGGTTTACCAATGTACAACCGATTCATTCGTTGTAAATCATTTGGCAACGATTGATGTGAAAAACGAGTTAGCAGATCCAAGTTATATTTGTTATTTTTTACGATGGTTTAACGTTAGTAAGTTAATTGTTGATGAAGCATACCCTAGTATAAGAACCTCCGCCATCAGTGAGATTGAAGTAAGTCTTCCAGATATGAAGGAACAAAGGACTATTATTACTTTGCTAGATAAAGCCCAAAACTTAATTGATAAACGCAAAAAAGCAATAGCCAAACTTGATGAATTAGTTCAAGCTGTGTTTTTGGATATGTTTGGTGATCCAGTAACAAACTCTAAGAACTTAGACACCATATCACTTGGCGAATTGGGTGAGTGGAAGAGTGGTGGCACTCCTTCACGAGGGAGCAAAGAATATTTCAAAGGAAACATCCCTTGGTACACCTCAGGAGAGTTAAACGATTTATATGTAAACGACAGTATTGAATATATAACCGAAACTGCCTTAAAAGAAACTTCAACAAAAGAAGTGCCAATTGGAGCACTATTACTGGGAATGTACGATACAGCAGCATTAAAATCAAGCATAACTCAAAAACGAAGTTCATGTAATCAAGCTATTGCATTTGCGAAAATAGATGAAAATTTAGCTGAAACCAAATACGTTTATTATGCCATACAAATGGGCAAGGAGCACTATAAAAGAGTTCAAAGAGGAGTCAGGCAGAAGAACCTTAACTTATCAATGATAAAAGCTATAGAAATTCTATATCCATCGTTAGAACTACAGAAAGATTTCGTCAGAATTGCAGATATTATTTATTTAAACAAACAGCAAATGAATGTACAACTCCAACAACTAGAATCCAACTTCCAGGCACTACTTCAAAAAGCTTTCAAGGGCGAATTGATAGTGAAGGATGGTGTAACGGTCTAGATGGGCGATGTGCAGCTAACGAATTTTGGATTTCTCAGAGAAAATAAAACCTATGCCAGCTTTGCAGGTGCATGTATAGAGGCGGAAAAGGCGTTGGTCGTCAGTCCCGCGACCAGCGCTATCCTCAGCCGACGTGCTTTAGAGCTTGCTGTCAAATGGCTGTTTACCTACGATAGCGACTTGAAGGTCCCTTATCAAGACAATCTGTCAAGCTTGATTCACGATGTAACTTTTCTCCGCGTAATCGATCAGTCCATGCTACCACAGTTGAAATATATTACGAAGCTAGGAAATGTCGCCGTGCATTCCAATGCAACGATCAGCCGTGGTGAGGCGATTCTGTCTCTTCGCAACCTGTTTAACTTCATCAGCTGGATCGATTATTGTTATTCGGTCGAGTATACGGCCAGAAGTTTTGACGAACAACTCTTATTGGAAGAGAACAAGCAACAAGAAAAAGTTAGGCCTCAGGAGCTGCAGGATTTATACGACCGATTAGGTTCAAAAGACCGTAAGCTGGAAGATCTGATCAAAGAAAATGAAGAGCTTCGGAAGCTGCTGACCGAGCGCAAGGCGCAGAACACACAGGAGTACAACTTTGTTCCGGACGAAATCAGCGAGTTCGAGACTCGCAAACGTTACATCGATCTCGAGCTTAAGCTGGCCGGATGGACATTCCAGAAAAATATACTGAAAGAGTTTGAAGTACAAGGAATGCCAAACGGTCAAGGGATCGGTTATGTCGATTACGTGTTATTGGGTGAGAACGGGAAGCCGCTTGCCGTCGTGGAAGCTAAACGGACCAGCGCAGATCCCAATGTGGGCAAGCAGCAAGCGAAGCTCTATGCGGATTGTTTGGAGCAGCGGTATGGACAGCGTCCGTTGATTTATTATACCAATGGATTTGTAATAAATTTCTGGGATGATCTTCACTATGCCAGTCGGCAAGTATCCGGTTTCGCCAGTCAGGATGAGCTGCAGTTGCTCGTCAACCGGCGCTCGATCCGTAAACCGTTACAGGAAGTACAAATCAACAACTCCATTGTAAATCGCCCTTATCAGCATGAAGCAGTCCTTTCGGTTTGTGATGCATTAAATAAAGGACAGCGGACCGCTTTGCTTGTCATGGCGACCGGAAGCGGTAAAACACGCACTGCGAGCGCCATTGTTGATGTGCTGAGCCGATATAACTGGGTTAAGAATGTGCTGTTTCTTGCGGATCGTACAACGCTTGTTCGCCAAGCCAAAAACAGCTTCAGCCAGTATTTGCCCGACATGACACTGTGCAACCTGCTAGACAGCAAGGACAATCCGGAGACGGCAAGAATTGTTTTCTCCACCTACCCGACGATGATGAATGCCATCGACGAGGGCAAGCGGAAGGACGGCAAAAAGTTGTTTACGGTTGGTCATTTTGACTTGATTATCATCGATGAATCGCATCGAAGCGTCTACAAGAAATATAAGGCCATATTCGATTATTTTGATGCCATCCTCTTAGGGTTGACAGCAACTCCTAAAGATGAAGTCGACAAAAACACATACGACGTGTTCCGTCTGGAAAATGGTGTTCCGACTTTTGCCTACGAACTTGAGCAAGCGGTCAAGGAAGGACATTTGGTGGATTACCGTACGGTGGAAACGACGACGAAGATTATGGATGATGGCATCCGCTACGATGATCTGTCCGAAGAGGAAAAAGAGCAATACGAAGAAGTGTTGCTCGAGGATGAAGATGAGGAACCGTGGGATATCGACAGTGCGGCGATTAATGAGTGGCTGTTTAACCAGGATACGATAGACCGGGTGCTTCAGTTTGTGATGGAACGGGGCTTGAAGGTCGAAGGCGGAGACAAGCTGGGCAAGACAATTATATTCGCAAAAAACCATCGTCACGCAGTTGCGATTGTGGAGCGATTCGATAGCCTATATCCGGCATTAAAGGGGCATTTTGCACGGGTCATTGATATCAAAACGAATTATTATCAATCTCTGATAGATGATTTTTCGATATGGAACAAGCTTCCGCAAATTGCTGTTTCCGTTGATATGCTCGATACGGGAGTAGACATCCCTGAAATTGTCAATCTGGTATTCTTTAAGAAAGTTCGCTCGAAGTCGAAGTTTTGGCAGATGGTGGGTCGTGGGACACGGTTGTGTAAAGATCTGCATGGTATTGGTGAGGACAAGAAGGAATTCTTGATCTTTGATTTCTGCCGTAACTTTGAGTTTTTCCGAGCAAATCCAAAAGGGAAGGATACCGATATTGTCGAGACTTTATCGGAAAAATTGTTCAATGTCCGTACGCAGATTGTACGTGAACTTCAACAACTGCGTTATCAGGAACCGGAGTATATCGCGCATCGCACGGAATTGGTGAAATTATTAAAGGATAGCGTCAATGCGTTGAATGAAGAATATTTTCGCATCAGGCAGCATATCCAATATGTCCATAAATATAAAAATGACGCTGTATGGCGCTCCTTAACCGATACCGATATGGGGGATTTGAAGGAGTATATAGCTCCTCTTGTCGTTTCTTTAGACCATGACGAATTAGCAAAGCGGTTTGACTATATGATGCTGATCATCGAATTGGCTAAGCTTCAGGGAACACAATCGGTGAAGCCAATTCGCAAAGTCATGGAGACGGCAGAAAAACTCTCCAAGTTGGGTACGATTCCTCAAATCGTCGCACAGCGACATGTCATAGAGAAGGTCATGACGGCAAAGTTCTGGGAAGAAGCGGACATCTTCCAAATGGAGAAAGTACGTGAAGCTTTACGGGAACTGATTAAGTTCCTCGAACGGGAAACACAGCAAATATATTATACGAATTTCAAAGATGAATGGCTTGCTGTAGAGGAAAGTAGAGGCTTCTATAACACCAATGACCTGCAAAATTACCGCAAAAAGGTCAACCAATATTTACAAACTAACAAGGATCAAATAGCTATCTATAAATTACGCAACAACAAACCGATCACGAAACAAGACCTGGAGACGCTTGAACATATTCTATGGGCAGAACTCGGAACCAAAGCAGATTACGAGCGGGAATATAAAGACTTACCGGTAACGAAGCTTGTACGGACGGTCGTAGGGCTTGATCAGGAGGCCGCGAATGAAGCCTTTATGGTTTTTCTACAAGAAAACCGTTTGAATGTCAGTCAATTACGGTTTGTAAAGTTGATTATCGAATATGTAGTTAAAAACGGTATCATTGAAAAATCCGTACTCCAAGAGGAGCCGTTCCGCTCGGTTGGCAGCATAACGGAACTGTTCAGTAATAATCTGGACGATGCACGAGCAATTATCGGTGTTATTGATACGATTAATAAGAACGCTGAGGTTGTTGGGGCTTAGTTTTTACGGATTGTAGATACTACTACTAATTTAATTACTTGCATCTGGGCGTAACTAAAATGGACATCTATTTTAGTTACGTCTTTTTTAAATTAACATTTTCGGGGTGAAGAAGTAATGATTAAAGAAATTTCCATTAAGAAGATAGCAACTTATGATAGTACAGGTGTTGTCTTTAGTGGATTAAAGAAAATTAATTTTTTCTACGGTTCCAATGGAAGTGGGAAAACATCATTATCAAATGCTATGAAAAATATTGAGAACTTCCCGGATTGTAATATTGATTGGGCATCACAACCATTAAAAACATTGGTATATAACCAGAAATTCGTCGAGGAAAATTTCCATCAGGATTCGAACATAAAGGGTATATTCACATTAGGTAAGGAGTCAACTGAAATAAAAAATGAAATTGCTGAAAAGAAGAGGCTTGTTGATAAATTAGACGAAGAGATTCGTAGATTGCGTACTAACTTGTCCAATAAAGAAGAGGAATATAACGCGAATGAAAATGAATTTATAGAAGATTGCTGGGAATTGAAAAGAAAATATGATAACGAGTTTTTGCAAGCTTTTTCAGGTGTTCGAAATAATAAAATAAACTTTATGAATAAATGTAAACAGTCGCATTCACTTGAAAATAAGTTATGTGATTTAGAGGATTTACGTGCTCGTTCAAATAAATTATTTAATGGAAGTTTAGTGAAAATTCAAACGTTGCAAACAATAAAGAATGACGAACTAAACGTTGCTTGTTCAAGTCGAATATTCCAAAAACAAATTGTTGGTAAGCAGGAGGTCGATATCGCCGCTCTCATTTCTAGACTGGCTATAAGCGATTGGGTAAAAAGAGGATATGATCATATACATAAGTCGGAAGGTAAATGCCCTTTTTGTCAACAGTCATTGCCGGATGGTTTTTTGAATAAATTGGAAGAGTACTTTAATGAAACCTATGAAAATGAAATGAAGGAATTGGCAAATTGTGTTAAACTATACATGGAATCCTATGATAATCTTGAGACTTCGATCCAGGATCTAATGGAAAAAGAAGTACCATATATCGATAAAGAGAGAATAAATCAACAGTTAGAAATAATAAGATCGAAAAACGAAATCAATCTCGAATTAATTGAACAAAACAAAAAGAACCAAGTAAGAAAATTGCATTAGTTCCTGTTGACGAATTTGTAAAAAGTATCAATTTAGAAATTGAGAGGGTTAATCAGGAAATCCTTGGACATAACAGGTTGGTTGATAACCGAGCCCATGAAGAACAGCTTCTTAAGGATCAAATATGGAGATTCATTGCAAATGAAAATCTGCATAATCACGAAAAATATGTACGCAAAGAATTTAATATTAAGAATGCGATTACAGGGATAAAAGATGGGATCTCATCAAAAACATCTGAGAAAAACAGATTGATTTCAGAAATCGAGGGTTTAGAGGCTCAAATCACTAGTGTAATTCCATCCGTTAATGAAATGAATCGTCTGTTAAAAGCGTATAATTTTACATATTTTAAGTTTGCGCATACACAAAACCAGGGAAATTATCGCTTGGTACGATCCACTGGAGAAGATGTGAATCAGACGTTAAGTGAAGGTGAAAAGACATTCGTAACATTTTTATATTTTATGCATTTATTGAATGGGAGTAATAACAGAGATCTTATTACAGAGAATAAAGTCGTTGTGATTGATGACCCTATTTCTAGTTTGGATAGCAATGTACTATTTATCGTTAGCAATCTTATTTTAAAACTTATTGATGATATCAGGAACAATCAAAATAATATTGTTCAATTATTTGTTTTAACCCATAATGTATATTTTCACAAAGAAGTAACTTTTAATAAAAAGCGTTCAAAAGGCGGAAAATTACATGATGAAACATTCTGGATTATAAGAAAAGTTAATAATGTTACTGAGGCTCAATCCTATGATACAAATCCAATAAAAACTTCATATGAGTTAATGTGGCAAGAACTTAGATCTGCAACACAGAGTAGTTCTTCAACAACGGTTCAAAACTTGATTCGTAGAATTATAGAAAATTATTTTAAAGTATTTGGTAATTTTAGTGAAGATGATATACTGAATAAATTCGATGAAGAGGAAAAGGTAATATGTAAATCGCTTTTATCCTGGGCGAATGACGGGTCACACTTTGCAAGTGATGATTTGTATATTGAACATCCATTAGATACAAATGCTAGGTACCTTAATATATTTGAAAAAATATTCAAAGTTACAAATCATCATGCACATTATAAAATGATGATGGGAGTAGAAGAAGCTGATCAGAGTGAGATCCCTCATGCACAGGTATCGTGATTGATTGAGCCTTTCCCATTAACAATAACAAATATACAATACAATTTACCCAAACAAAGCGTTTCTTTATTACTTTGTTTGGGTTTTTCTTATTTTTACAGGACTAACTGCGGGACTGTCAAATATTTTGTGTAAACTCTATTAATCAATGATATAAGGGGTGACGCGCTCCTCGAAATGAATGGATAGTTGGAGGATGATTTGCCCCCAGCCTTGAATACGCCCAGTTGAGTCCGTATAATTGTGTAAAATGCTAGAGCTCCTAAAAATAAAGGGAGCCATATTCAAATCCCTCAGTTAGAATGGTGTTGTCTAAGCATCACTCTAAATACACGAGGTGAATTGAAATGG
>NZ_JBHSQV010000138.1:0-18475 GCF_042658665.1 Marinicrinis lubricantis | reverse complement strand
TCTTGGTTGTTGGGTGTGTGGTAACCTCAATTATCCAAAGAATTTAGGGGGTGGCAATTTTTTTGCCTATAAAGCCCTCTATGGAGATATTTTATAACCTATTTCTTATAGAAGTTTTGACAATACGAATGTGTAAAGGGGGGGGATATCATGAATGCGATTTTGGAATATTTGATGGGCATGAATAAGCTGACTGATCAAGTGATCGCCACAGATTTGTTGATCTCGGCGAAATCAGGCATCCGGTCTTATGCCGTAGCGGTTACGGAAGCGGCGACACCTGAAATCAAGAGTGTACTGCGCAGACATTTGGAAGAAGCGATTACGACGCATGAACAGCTAACCGACTACATGATGAAAAAAGGATATTACCAGCCGTATCATATGAACGAACAAATACAGCTGGATTTAACAAATATGCAGGCGGCCCTCAACATACCGACGTGAGCGGTCCGAAAATGGAATAAAATCGTTTCTGGTGAAAGGACGAGTACTGTTACGCACAGTGTTGTCCTTTTATTTTTTCTCCAGAAAAATGAAGGAGATGGTGAAGCTGATCACGAATTTTTCAAAGGATAAGAAAGACCCATATTAGGAACGAATGAGAATTGACGTTTTGAAAGGAATGGATGAGATTGATGAGCGAATATAAAGCTTGGACGGATTCGTACCAAGGCGAGCCCGCGGTATGGCTTAGGGCGGGGAAATATGAGGCTGTTATGCTGCCGGAATGCGGAGGCAATTTGGTAGCGTTTCGTGACCTGGAAGCGAATTATCGCTTTCTGCATGAACCGAAGGAAAGTGAAATGGAAGCCTTTAAGAAGGAATCGTATTCTTACGGTATTCCGGTGCTGTTCCCTCCCAATCGATACGAGGACGGAAAGTTTCCGTGGAAAGGGAAGACTCACCAGCTGCCTGTGAACGAATCGGAAAGAGGAAATCATCTGCATGGATTTCTTCATAACGTACCATGGAAAGTGACGGAAATGGGACAAACCTCGTCGGAGAGCTTTGTCACGGTCCAAGTTCAGGTGGACGAAAATCATCCGGTATTTCAGTCATTTCCTTTCCGCTTTACGTTCATGCTTCGATACGCATTAAGTGAGAATGGATTGTCTCAGCAGGTAACGATTCGCAACAATGGAACAGAGGAAATGCCCAGCCTTCTCGCTTTCCACACGGCCGTAAATGTACCATTCGCGGCCAACAGCCCTGCAGAAGGGTATCGTGTGAAGCTGACAATCGGCGAGCGTTGGGAGCTGAACGAACGAATGCTGCCAACGAAGCGGTTCCAGCCATTCGGAAGCTTGGATACTTCGCTGAAAAATGAAGGCATCTATCCATTTACCGAGGAGATGGATAATCATTATACCGTGCAGCCACAGAACGGCCGTAATCGAATGGAATTGACGGATACGACGCTTGGAGTCACTTTCGTCTACGATGCGGGAACCGCGTATAAGCAGTGGATGATCTGGAACAACTTCAATCGTGGTGAATTTTTCTGTCCGGAGCCGCAAGTGAATTTGGTCAATGCGCCGAATGTGGACCTGCCGGCAGAGGAAGTGGGCTTATACAGCATTGGTCCGGGCGAAATATGGGAGTCCGTGAGCAGGATGTATGTTAAATAACGATCTAATGAAAGAAAAAGACGGCATCTTCGTTCGGGTGAGCGAATGATCCGTCTTTTTCTTCTGCTATAATCGCGGCAAAGCTCTTCTTTCGGCTTGTGGCCTGCATACATCACATACCCCGATCACTTTGCCGTTTTCCGCAGCATAGAAGGAAAGTTTCTTAGACTTTTTGCGGCAAAAGGAGCAGGTTTGTTTATCCTCTTTACTCGGCTTATGACGATGCAGACTCATTTGGATCACTTTGCTGGCTTCTCGTTTATCCTTCATTTTAATGAATCCTTTATAGGATATCCATAAGAGGATGAACAGTGCGGCACCCATCAGCAGCCAAATCATATCATTTCCCCCTTCAAGCGAGTAGTGCAGAGGCATTCTTTTATTATACTGCGAATTCGGACGGTCCGTAAGGGACAAGGGCAATACGGCGATCACGAATTTGATTCAGATGGTTTGGGGATCGTAAAGCGGCTGAGCTCGTCCTGCAGCTGCTGGGCATAGGAGCTAAGCGCTTCGGATGAAGCCTGCACCTCCTCCATGGAAGCAAGCTGCTGCTCGGTCGCAGCTGCGACCTCGGAGGCTTGATCTGCAGCGCTTTTTGAAATATGACTCGTCTCGGAAATCGCTGCGGACACTTCTTCCGCCCCGGCAGACACTTCTTGGGATGAGGCCGAAATTTCAAGAACTCGCTGAGCAATATTTTGAATAGACCGAATAATAGAGCCAACGGATTCGCTCGTTTCAGAGATGACCCTCATGCCTTGCTCCGTTTCTCGTACCGTTCCCGTCATCGACTCTTCCACTTGGCCTACCAAGGAGTGAATCTGCTCGATGATTTCTGTAATATGTTCCGCAGATTGTTTCGATTGCGCTGCCAATTTCGCCACTTCCGTAGCGACAACCTTAAAGCTTCTGCCGTGTTCTCCTGCACGGGCAGCTTCGATATTCGCGTTCAAAGCCAGCATGTGAGTCTGCTCTGAAATATGATGGATTGTATCCACGATTTGACCGATATCGGTAGATTGTTCTCCGAGTTTGGCGATGATACCTGTCGATTCATGAACAGAGCTTTGAATATTGTTCATTTGCTGCACTGTATCATTGAGCTTTTCTCCGCTTTGTACGGCATGATCCGAAATGATGGCCGCCTCTTCCGCCGCTTCTGCAGCGGATTCGGAAATGTTTTGTATGCCGGAGGCGATCTCGTTCATGGCCAGCGTATTGTCTTCTGATGTTTGGTTCTGCGACTCGGCACCTTCTGCTATGCCTTGGATCGCGAAAGCCACTTGCTGAGCAGACGAAGTGGACTCTACCGATACGGCTGACAGCTGTTGTGAGGATGCGGCGACATGCTGAGAGATTTCCTGACTGCGCAGAACCAGTGTGCTTAAGGAATCTGCCATTGCATTGAACGAAGTGCCGATCTCGCGAAGCTCATCTCTCGTTTGTAGTTGGATTCGTTCCGACAATTGTCCGGAGGCAAGCTTGTCCGCTCCGGATTGAAGGTGTCGAATCGTTTGTTTGACACTGAAATAAAATCCGCCAAAAAATAAGGCGACGAGTAAAATGGAGGCGCCCACAATCGCCAGCATCTGATTTCGATAAAATTGGTCTTCACTCCGTCGTTCCGACAGCAATCGATCCAGCTCGCTGTTGATTGAAGTAAAGAAGGCATAGGCATGATCAATCGTTTCGGTACCTATATTGAAGAAGTCCTGTGGATTCATTTGCAATGTTTCAGCGTTCAAAATTTGCTCGTCTAAGGTTTGGAGGAATCCATTGATGGAGTGGATGGACTGCTCACCGACCACTCCTATACTTGCCTTCAGTGATTCATTGGCTGATGTCGCACGCTCTAGTCCTTTGTTCATCCCGTAATAGGCGGACTTGATTTGTTCCTGCTGAAGCATCGTCTGAATTCGCTCATCCGTACTCAGGGATCGTCTGGCCAGAGCGCCATTGATTTGTCCGCGAACCTGGCCTGTCTGTTCAATCAGCATCGGAATTTGATTGACCATAGCATCCATAAGGTAATAAGTCTCAATTTCGGGATCTAAGGTGAGGCTGGATCGATCTGCCGCTTCGACGATATGATGAATGAGGTTATCGATTAATTCTGTATGCTGCGCAAAGCTTTCCGGTGCAGTCATGGATGCTGCACGCTCTTCAAGCGTGTTCCACTCGCTTACGATGGCGTTCCATGAATCCTCAAGTTCCAATCGTGCGCCTTGACCGGCTTGAAGCTCCATCAAGCGCGTGATTTCAGCTTCGATTTCTTTGCTTATCTTCATAAGGCTGGATTCAGAACTTTGATCTCCGTTTAAGTAACCGTTCATAAGTCCCCGGTGCTGCTGAATGCTCAGCATGAACGGCATGATTTCTCGAATATACGCTGTGCCGGTCTTCTCTAATTCGGTGCTGTGAATATTTTTTTGCAATTCATTCAGCCATATATTCAGGAGCATGCCCAGCGGGACGATGAATAGGATACTGAACACGATAAATTTCTGCGGATACTTCAGCTTAAGCATCAAAGCGCTAAATGGAGAAAAGATTCTTGACATGTCTTAGAACCATCCTTTTCAGTAGTTTATTCGAAGCGATCCAGTTGAAAAGCTTCAAGTGTAGCGATATGGACGAATGAAGATCCTATTGTAGCACGAAGATTCACATTAGAATGTGATAAAATTCACTGCAATAGAAGAGTGGACGACTCGTGCGGTCATTGTATGAATCTTTGATTTTTTCTGCAGAACAAGTTACCTTTATATATAGAAGAAAATGATCAATGGAAGAAGAAGGGGAGGAATTCATATGGCAGCAGCTAATCATCGATTGCTGGTCTTCGCAGGTTCATATGCTGAGGCAGAGGGAAGCGGCGTATATGTATACGAATTTGATGAGCAGACGGTGGAATTGCGCGCATTAGATGCCGTTTCGGGCTTGAAAAATCCAACGTTTCTGAATGTCGATGCCGCTCAGAAAAAGCTTTATGCTATTGGAGAAGTGGCTACAGCGGAAGGAGGTAAAGCGGCCGAAGCGGTTTCTTTTGCAATCGATCCGGAGACAGGGAAGCTTTCGATGCTGAATCGGGCACAGACGGTCAGTTCGCCGACTTGTCATATACAGCGGGACCAAGACAGACGCTATTTGATCGTATCCAGCTACCATGGAGGGATGGTAGGATTGGTCTCCATTACCGAGGAGGGGAAGGTGGGCGATCTTCTGGATGTGCAGCAGCACGAGGGCAAGAGTGTGCATCCGGAGAGACAGGACAGACCGCATCCGCACTCTGCTTTCTTCAGTCCAGATGAAAAATACATATTCGTTTCCGACCTTGGACTTGATCGCATTCGTGCGTATCGGATCGATAAGGAGCAGAATCAACTTAAGCTTCATGGAGAAACTGCAGTGCATCCAGGCGCAGGACCAAGGCATCTCGTATTCCATCCGAACGGCAGATTCACGTATGTCATTAATGAGGTGGATTCGACGATCACTGTATTTTCTTACGATATGGAGAATGGTCAGCTAAATGAGATCGAAACGGTGCCGACCTTGCCTTCATCATTCGAAGGTGAAAACACTTGTGCGGAAATTACGCTGTCGAAGGATGGCAAATATTTGTACGGCTCTAATCGCGGTCATGACAGCATTGTCGTGTATGCCATTAACAGCGAGTCTGGAAAGCTGACACTTGTGGAGCATGTTTCCACGGAAGGCGAGCATCCGCGTCATTTCGCACTAACGCCAAGCGGAACTCACCTGCTTGCTGCGAATCGGGATACGAACAATATCGCAGTATTTCAGGTCGATCGGACGACGGGGAAATTGACATACACCGGCAAGCAGGTACAGGTATCAAAGCCGGTATGCGTACAGCCTCTGTACTTGTAGTCCATCCTACAACAACAAAGCAGCTCCTTCGCACGACAGAAGGAGCTGCTTTTTAACACATTCCTGTTCATTTGGATGGTTATTTAATCCTTAACCGGATGAAGATTTTGAAAGTAAATTCCGCAGAAGCTGTTCTTTCCGCTTGGAGATCGGAAGCTGTTTCCACTCTCCGGCGCGATGTCCGAAGCGGATCTTTTCATTTTCAATGGAACTGATCTTATCCACATTTACAAAGCAGTCGGAATGCAGCCGTAAGAAGTCTGCGCGGGATTTTAATTTGTTGATTTGTTCGGGAGTCATTCTCTTTTTGATGTGATAGTTTTCCCCGTGAAAGCAGACGATGCCCTTCGAGCCGACCTTAAAAAATAAAATATCTCTTCCCACGTCAAAGTGTTCATAAACATGATTTTCCTCTGGCTTATTCGTCATCCCACATACCCCCCAGAGATTGGAATGTTAGCGCTTTCAATTTTAGCACATTTATCCTTTATAAGAAAGGCTTTTGTTTCTTTATTATCCTATGAATATTTGAACAGCGTGTGTTTCATTCATCCTATTCAATACATAGGAAAGGTGTTAAAGACGAAAAAAAGTCTGCCGAGAAAAAAGGATCTCATCGGGTGACAAGGAAATCATTGTATATTCAAAAACGGAATGTTGAGCCAACAAGGAGTGATTTAATGAATACGATTGAGAAGCGAATTGAAGAGCTGTATGCTTATCAGCCATATCGAACCAGTCCCCCTGATTTAGATGCATTTTGGGAACGGGTGAAGCAGCTGTCATCGAATGAAAGCTCGTTTGCAAGCCGTCGCTCGGAACGCGAGACGTTGTTTCATGGCGTAAACGTATACGATGTACAGTACGAAGGCTTTGAGGAAACAACCATTCATGGTTTATATATGGTGCCTCAACTCAAGAGCTTGGATAAGACAGCTCCATGTCTCATCACGTTTCCGGGATATACCGGCGGCAAAGGGGATCCTGAGGACTACGCTCACCTGCTGCTGATGGGATATGCCGTATTCGCTGTTGATGTTCGGGGCCAGGGCGGCGATACGGGAAACCGGCTGCCTATGGAACACGGCGGGGTCAAAGGATGGATAACGCAAAATATTCTTGATGTAGAGCGCTGTTATTACAAGGCGATCGCCGTCGACGCACTACGTGCCGTGACTTGGTTAAGCGAACAGCTCGAGATTGATTCGGGTCGGATCGGTGTGATCGGCGGCAGTCAAGGTGGAGGATTAGCGCTGATTACAGCAGCGATGCATGAACAAATTCGTCTGTGTGTCGCGGATATTCCGAATATGTGCCACATGGATTATGGTGTCATGCATTCTACGGGGTCATTGTCTGAGGTTGCGGATTTCTGCAGACGCTTCCCAGAGCATATGGTGGCCGTTCTTCGCCATTTAAGCTATTTTGATATGCTCAATTTATCCGATCGGCTGCATGTCCCGCTGCTTATGTCTGTAGGACTCAAAGACACCGTCTGTTTACCGGAACAAATCGTTCCCGTCTATCGATCGGCCGCTTCAGAGATCAAGCGGATCGAATTTTATCCGTTCACCGGCCATGCCGTCGAGAAGGCACAGCGGCGCATCGGCATGCAGTTCATCCATCAATATTTATAAAGGGAAAAACGGAGCCGAGAGGCTCCGCTTCTTTTTGAATGAATTATGGCGTGATTTTCTCCGGCTCATCATAATCTGCCCCGAACGTGTCCACGGTCACTTTTTTCATGACAGGAGGGTTGTCCGGCAGGTTCGTTTCCATATTTCTCGGCAAATTAACAATCTCATCGACCGTCTCCATGCCGCTGATCACTTTTCCGAATGCCGCATATTGTCCATCGAGATAATCGGCATCCTCGACCATAATGAAAAATTGCGATCCAGCTGTATCCGGTGGAGTGTCCCTAGCCATTGATATCACTCCGCGGGTATGCTTCAGGGTGTTTTCGAATCCATTCGAAGCGAATTCCCCCTTAATACTATACCCCGGTCCTCCGGTGCCGTTCCCTTCCGGATCTCCCCCTTGAATCATGAATCCCGGTATGATGCGGTGGAACGTAAGGCCGTCATAGAACTTCTCCTCAACGAGCGAAATGAAATTATTGACCGTATTGGGTGCTATATCTGGATACAGCTCAATTTCGATCGCTTGTCCGTCATCCATTTCAATCGTTACGATAGGGTTTTTAGCCTCCGCTTCATTCGAGCTGCAGGCTGTAAGTAAGGCGAACACTGTCAGTACAGAAAGAAACCATGCGAAATAACGTGTAGATTTAATGGCCATGTCTGTTATAAACCTCCCGTCTATTTATGATACCAGTTCTACTCTTATACGAATCATTTTAATGGAATAGCAGACCGTGGTTCAAGCTTTAGACCACGTTGATCCATAACCAACGGCATTGCCTTATTATGTGTAGACCGGCAGATGGATTTGGACAGAAGTGCCCGAACGGCTGCTTACAATTTCAAGGTTTCCCCCCATATGGTGGATGATCTGGTCGCAGTAGCTCAGACCAAAGCCAAGCGCCTCATCCTTCGTAGTGAAGAAGGGGTTCTTGACAAGCGGCATCAAATGCTCGGGAATACCGTGTCCATTGTCGCTGATTTCAATACAGACCTGCCTTTGTTCTTGCAGTTGAATGGACAGATGCACAGAGCCATTATCATCCACTGCGTCATGTGCATTGTTAAATATTTCATCGAGCACGGCAGTCAGGAGTTGTTCATTAATATACAGCTTCGTATCCTGGTTCGGGAGGTTGATATTTAAATTCATCTGCCTTGACAGTGCCTTGGAATAAATATGGGGGAGCCATTCACCAATGACCTTGCTTAAAGACGTTAAATGCAGATGCATCGGTTTTTGTTTTCCTAATTGGATAAAGCGTTCGATGATGGTTTCGATCTTGCCGATTTGATCGAAGAGCAGTGAGAAGTAATAACGGAACTTGTCCATATCATAGGGCAGCCCGCTGCCGCGTTCCATAAGCTGTATCGTTCCTTTTATCGCGGCTAATGGGTTGAGAATCGCATCTGCTGTGCCGGCAGCCATTTCGCCAATTGTTTTTCTCTTTTCATATTCGATGAGCGGGTTGATCGACTGAATGTTGTTCATCTTATGTAAGATGATGTAGTAACACAAATCTTTAGTGTTCGAATAAGGGTATAGGAAACATAAGTATGCTGTCTTGTCCTGTCCCGGCATCTCCGTTTCCAATACAGGTTGACAGAATACAGCGGACTTGTGAAGTATGCTTTGATGCAGCAGTGCGCCTAATTTGGTATGCAAAGGAAACACAGACTTCTGTTCTAAGCTGTAATAGGAGGTAACAGGGGGAGTGGCGAAGATCACCCTGCATTCCGAATCCAAGAGCAGAAAGTCAAGTTGGTCATGTTTCTCGTGCATTATTAAATTCCATAAATGATCCATCAAAAAACTCCAGCTTTCTTATATTTAACGCATACTCTTTCATCTTATTACGAATCCTGGAAATAAGAAAGAATCCGTTTGCAGAAAAAGATGAAAAAAGAAAAAGCCGGAAACCTTTCGAATCCAGCCGGGTTGAATGAGCATCTTGCTTAGCTGAACCACTTTTGGGCAAGAGAACGCAAAACCCATTTGCGTTCACGACGTTTCATATATTTCGGCAGTGATTTATAAATTTGAATCGCATCGTGAAATGCTTGCTGGGCTTCTGCTTTTTTGCCGGATTGTCCATAAATTCGACCTAATACGTAATAACCTTCACAAGAAGATGAATGTATCTGCTGGAATCTTTCTAAATATTGAAACGCCTTTTGCCGGTCTGTTTTTAGAAAAGCATGACCAAGAACGATAAACGGCTGTCCGTATTTGACTCTTTCATCGAGCTCTACAGCTTTCAGCAGATATGATTCGCCTTCTTCTAATTGCCCGAGTCGAATAGAAGCCAGACCGAGCTCAAACCAAATCTCCGCAGAATGCTCCATTTTAGGAACAATTTCTTTCAACAACTTCTGGGCTTCGGAATACTTCTTTTTTTCAATCAGAAGTCTCGCGCATTCGTGCTTCGCTGATAAATCATTTGGATTGAGAAGTAGCTGATATTTCGCTTTTTTTAGCAGGCGGTTTCGGCGGATCGGTTTTGTCAGACTGGGGAATATTCCCACGAAGCGCTGATCTGCGATATAAATAAGCAGCAGCAAAACGAGAAAAGCGATAATCGGATTGCCAATCAGCCACCAGAGCATGGCAAAAATAAAAAACTTGCTCATCAAAATCCCCTCATTTCCTGCCTTCATGGTTATTATACAGGAATCGACGACATTCGCCAACAATTGGAAAATTCAGGATCTATGAAATTAGCCAATTCGACGCATCCTAATAATAGTATATGTAGCATAGGAGGGAAAAACAGCCAAATGAAACGATTTCTGCTTCATCTTTTCATCATGATGCTGATGGTGAGCGGGTCGCAGGCTATATTGGCCGAGGATGGCGGTGTGTATCATTTTGGGTTCAAAAAAAGCAAAAACGGAGAGCCTGCATCGATTGATCAAGAAGGTTTTAAAGAGCTGTTAGATAAACACGGCGCACTATTTTTAGGAGATCAGCGCCAAAAAAATCTATATCTTACCTTCGATAATGGGTACGAGAACGGCTATACGGCCCAAATCTTAGATGTGCTGAAAGAGAAGAAGGTGCCGGCTGTCTTTTTCGTGACGGGCCATTATGTAAAGGATCAGCCTGACCTGCTCAAGAGAATGGTGAATGAAGGCCATATCATCGGCAATCATTCATGGAGTCATCCGGATATGTCGAAAATTTCGCCGGAGCAAATCGCCGATGAGCTGACACAAGTGAAGGAAGCTGTCGGCATGGTGACGGGCCAAACGACGATGAATTTTTTGCGTCCTCCTAGAGGAATATTCAACGATCAGATGCTGCGCGTCAGCCGGGAGCTCGGGTATACGAGTGTGTTCTGGTCTGTTGCGTATAAAGATTGGGATACGAAGCAGCAGAAGGGTGCAAAATACGCTTTCGATCACGTGATGGCGCAGCTGCATCCAGGTGCGATTATTTTGCTGCACTCTGTCTCTAAGGATAACGCCGATGCCATGGCTCAAATCATTGATGAAGCGAGAAGGCAGGGCTACACGTTTCAAAGCTTAGACGGACTGGAGCTGGGTATTACAGGATTGCCGTAGCAGAAGAACGAGCATTTGAAGAAAACGTTTAGGATGTAAAAAAAAACAAATTCTTTCGTTGACAAGACAAATTAGAGGATGGTATCCTTTGACAAGGAAAACAAATTCATGAAAGGGTGGTTGCTGTGAGAACCGAATTTATTGTGAATTGGACGCATCAACTGAATATACGTGACAGTAACCAACCTGTAAGTTGAATTTGACTTTTCATTTGGCTTAAACTTGACAGCGCATGGTTGCATTCCGTAATCATGTGCTTTTTTATGGCTTTGAACGCGGTGGAGGACGTTTTTTAGGATTCTTTTTGAATCCTGTCGTTGCTAATGTTCCGCACCCGTCATCATTGTGAAGTGAAGGCATATTGCTTACGGCAATGTGCCTTTTTTAATCCATATTAAATGATCATTGAGGTTCGGGCGCTGTGTTGGAGAGGGGAGATTAGAATCTATGTTTGTCGTATTAAACAAATTAAGCTGGTTTTTTAAAATCCATTGGAAAAGATATACGGTCGCCATCGCGCTGCTCATCTTTGCAGGAATCATTGATGTGATTCCTCCACGATTGATCGGCTTCACGATTGATGGGATCGTTCAGGGAAGATTCTCTGATGCGGATTTCTACTGGATCATGTTCTGGTGGATCGCGCTGACGGTCGTGAGCTACATCGTGAGCTATGTGTGGCTGTACCAATTGTTCGGAGGGGCATTTATACTTGAAAGAATGCTGCGTTCAAAGCTGATGAGACATTTTCTGCGTATGACTCCGACGTTTTATGAACGGAATCGTACGGGAGACTTGATGGCCAGAGCGACGAATGATTTGCGGGCGGTGTCGGTGACAGCGGGATTCGGTATTTTAACGCTGATCGATTCGAGTATTTTTATGCTGACGATTCTTGTGATGATGTCTGTACTGATCAGTTGGAAGCTGACTCTGGCTTCGATTCTTCCGCTTCCTTTGATCGCGCTTGCCATGAGTAAATTGGGGAAACGAATTCACGAACGGTTCATGACCGCACAAGATGCGTTCGGAGACATGAACGATCAAGTTCTTGAGAATACATCTGGCGTTAGAGTGATCCGTGCGTTCGTCCAGGAGGAAGCAAGCAAGAAAAACTTCTCTGACCTGACAGACGATGTGCACAGCAAAAATATGGCCGTTGCCCGTATCGATGCGCTGTTTGAACCGACGGTCAAGATTTTGGTGGGATTAAGCTATATTATTGGATTAGGCTACGGCGCTTATTTGGTCTTCCATAATGAACTGACATTGGGTGAATTGGTCTCCTTCAATGTATTTCTTGGCATGCTCATTTGGCCGATGTTTGCGATTGGCGAGCTGATCAATATTTTGCAGAGAGGGAATGCTTCGCTCGATCGGGTAAACGAGACATTGTCTTATGAGCCGGAGGTAGTTTCACCGGAGCAGCCGATTCAGGTTCAACTACCCGAAAGCGTTGCATTTAAAGACGTCACCTTCCGTTATCCATCCTCTACGGTAGATAATTTGAAGAATATTCGATTTTATTTGGAAAGAGGGCAGACCCTCGGAGTCGTTGGGAAGACGGGCAGCGGCAAAACGACACTGCTGAAGCAGCTGCTTAGAGAATATCCGCTCGGTCAAGGCCAAATCGAATTGTCAGGGGTTCCATTAGAGCAAATTGCGGTGGAGGACGTTCTAAAGTGGGTCGGTTATGTCCCGCAGCAGCCTATTTTGTTCTCCAGATCGATTCGTGAAAACATTCTGTTCGGACAAAAGCATGCCTCTGAGGAGGAACTGCAGAAAGCACTGAAGCTGGCTTCCTTCAGCAAGGACATTAAGTTCCTGCCGGACGGCTTAGCGACGATGGTCGGTGAAAAGGGTGTAGCCCTCTCTGGCGGTCAAAAACAGCGGGTTTCCATTGCCAGGGCGATGATCTCCCATCCGGAAATATTAATTTTGGATGACGCCTTGTCTGCAGTTGACGCCAAGACTGAGTCCGAGATTATTTCCGGAATACGGAAGGAACGCGCAGGCAAAACAACGCTCATTGCGACGCATCGTCTGTCCGCGGTGAAGCATGCTGACCATATTCTCGTATTGGATGAAGGGCAAGTCGTGGAAGCAGGAACGCATGAAGAGCTGATGGCCAGAGGCGGATGGTATAAGGAGCAGTATGAACACCAGCAGCTGGAGTCAGAGCTTGATGCGTAAGTAAATTCATACATGATGAGAAGTGAAATCGGCTGAAAAATAGAATAAAAGAAAAAAGCGGGTGATGACACCATATGGGGAAAACAGGAAAAAGGCTGTTTCAATACGCAGCTTTATATAAGAAGACGATTATTTTTGCATTGGTGCTGTTAACAGCCTCGATCTGCACGGAACTGGCTGGACCTTTCATTGCGAAGCAGATCATTGATAAGAGCATATTAGGAATTGAAGAGCCGTGGTATGAGGTACAGGAGAAATCTTCTTACAGCGTCTCTTATCAAGGGAAACTATTCATAAGAGCAGACCGCTTGGACGAGGGACAGACGCACGGCAGAGAGGTTCGGGTTTTACAGGTCGGAAGAGATTATTATTTCTTGGACGAAGCCTTGGCGTTTGACGGGAACCGAGAAGTCAGCGGCAATCAGCTCGTCATCACATCTGATGGTCAGCGCGCGGAATATACTGTGGAGAAGTTAAGCCGCGGCGAGCTGTTCGCTTTCTATAAGCCGGAGGTTTCGAGCATCGTCATGCTAGCGGCCATTTATTTCGGATTGTTGATCATCAGTGCGTTGTTCGCTTACGGACAGCGTTATATGCTGCAGCTTTCGGCCAACAGTGTCATTCGCAAAATGCGAAACGATGTGTTCTCTCATATTCATACACTGCCCGTCCGCTATTTTGACAATTTACCTGCGGGCAAGGTCGTCTCCAGAGTAACGAACGATACCGAGGCGATCCGTGAATTTTACGTAGCGGTGCTGGCCAATTTCTTTTCGGGAATTTTGTATATTGCGGCCATCTTCGGCGCACTCTACTTGCTCGATCCGGTTCTGGCATTGATTGCACTGCCGCTTGTACCGCTCTTATATATATGGATTGTGATATACCGTAAGTATGCGTCCAAATACAATAAGATTATCCGTGCCAGAGTCAGCGATATCAACGGCATGATCAACGAGTCGATTCAAGGGATGCCGATTATTCAAGCTTTCCGCAGACAGAAAGAGACGATGTCTGAATTCGAAGAGATCAATGAGGAGCATTTTAAGTATCAGAACAAGATGCAGAGCTTGAATGCATATACGACGCATAATCTTGCCAATGTGCTGCGGAGTGCGATTTTTATTCTCGTGATTTGGCTGTTTTTTGGCGATACGCTGGGCGACTTGATCACAGTCGGTGTGTTATATGCATTCGTCGATTACATCAACCGCATGTTTCAACCGATTGTCGGGATTGTCAATCAGTTATCCAATCTGGAAACGGCTCTCGTTTCCGCGGATCGGGTTTTCGAACTGATGGATGAACCGGGTACGGACGTAGTGAACGGCCAGATGAGCAGATATAACGGAAATGTCAAATTCGAGCATGTCAGCTTCGCCTATAAGGAAGGTGAATATGTGCTGAACGACATTAACTTCGAAGCGAAGCATGGCGAGACGGTCGCTCTAGTTGGACATACGGGCTCTGGAAAAAGCTCTATTCTCAATTTGCTGTTTCGCTTTTATGATGTCGAAGAAGGTAAGATCATCGTTGACGGCAAGGATGTCAGAGATGTTCCTGTTCAGCTGTTAAGGCAGCATATGGGTATCGTCCTGCAGGATCCATTCCTGTTTACCGGATCGATCGCATCCAACATTAGCTTGAATGATCCTTCCATTACGCGAGATAAGATTGAGAAAGCGCTGAAGGATGTTGGCGCCTATGAGATGTTCAGCAATCTGCCGGGCGGCTTGGATGAACCGGTCGTGGAGAAGGGAAGCACATTGTCTGCCGGCCAGAGACAGCTCATTTCGTTCGCGCGGGCGCTGGCGTTCAACCCATCGATTCTCATATTGGATGAAGCGACGGCAAGCATCGATACGGAGACCGAATCGATCATTCAGGATGCGCTGGATGTGCTGAAGCAGGGCAGAACCACGTTCGTGATCGCCCACAGGTTGTCCACGATTCGCAGCGCGGATCAAATCCTTGTGCTTGATCATGGGGTCATCGTTGAACGCGGTAATCATGAGGAACTCATGAAGCTTCAAGGGAAATATTATCAAATGTATCAGCTTCAAAAAGGGGAAAGTCTCGAAATGAGCAGTGCTGGGGCTTTACCGGTATTTTAAACACGGATGAAGATAAAGCCGCTTCTCCAGTAGAAGATTTCTGCTGGGGAAACGGCTTTTTTTCTTGGGCCTTGATCGTATGGATTCGGGATGTGCCCGCCTTACTGTATCGCATGGAGCTTGCGGTACTGAGACGGGGACAGTCCGAATTGTCTGGAGAACATCCGAGAGAAGTAGGCCGCCTGCTGAAAGCCCGTCTGTTCGGCAACGGCTGACATCGGCAGATCGGTCTTGAGCAGCAGCAGCTTGGCCTGTTCCAATCGGTAATGAAGGAGATATTCGAGGGGAGTGCAGCCGTAAACTTCCTTCATACAGCGAGCGATATAGCCTTCATGAAAGTGGAGCGCATCGGATAGCATCGTATTCGTCACTTCCCTATGATAATGAGACCGAATGAATGCTTCAGCGCTCTCCGCCACTTTCAAAGCAGGTGTGCTTAAATGCCCCCGCTGTTCCTGATCCATTCTCTGCAGCAATCTATTCAGCGTCTGCTGCAGCTTCCAGAAGGTTGCCGATTTCGATTGTATGGACAGCATTAATAACTGCTCCATATCCGAATATACTTGGGATGGGTTGGACAGATTCCACTGCTTGGGCAGTTGGATGGCATAGTTCTCCCCGCCAAGCCGCAGATGCGATTCTGTTCCTGTACTTCTACCTCTCTGCAATGCATTGTGCGAAACTTCTTCCCACTCTCCGCTTGTTTGGAAATGCATCCAATAAAATATCGTGTTTTCTTGGCAAGGAGCCGTCGCGTAATGATAAGCGTTGGGCAAAAGAATTAAGGTTTGTCCCGGCTGCAGCTCCCACTGCATCTTCTCCTCCCCGATAAACAAGCGGCCTTCACTTACGATAATAAGATCGAATTCACCGATATTGATGCGATTAGGATGCTGATCACCAGGGCGGTATTCGCTTTTGCCGGCTAGCGTGGCGTATGGCATGGGCGGGGTTTGTATCTGAATGATCTGTTCTTCAGACATCAAGGATCACATTCCTTTTAGGTTGAAATCGTACAAAATTATGTTGATATACAATCTATTCATCCTAGATTTTATCAGATAAACTTCGATTAGGAAGGGTGAATATTTGCAAGTGAATTCCGAAAGATGAGCAGGTTTGGTTTGATCCATGAATTTGAAAAAGGATGTGAATGCTAAGATGCTGCGACTTAATCGTTCAGCCGCATTAAAACAAGTTCGTATTGAGGATGATTTTTGGACTCCGTTTAAAAATTTAGTTCGCGAAGTGGTCATCCCTTATCAATGGGATGCCTTAAATGATCGAATCCCAGATGCAGAGCCGAGTCATGCGATTCGCAATTTCCGGATTGCCGCCGGGAAGGAAACAGGAGAATTCGGCGGATTTGTATTTCAGGATACCGATGTGGCGAAATGGCTGGAGGCGGTTGCGCACAGCTTGCAGGAACACCCGGATCCGGAACTCGAAAAGCTGGCAGACGAAACCATTGATTTGATTGCGGAAGCGCAGCACGAGGATGGATATTTAAATACATACTACACGATCAAGGAGCCGGGCAAACAGTGGACGAATTTAACCGACTGCCACGAGCTGTATACCGCGGGACATATGATGGAAGCGGCTGTCGCATATTATGAAGCGACAGGGAAGCGGAAGCTGCTCGATGTGATGTGCAAATTCGCGGATTTGATCGGCCAGGTATTCGGCAGAGAAGAAGGGCAAATCCGTGGATACGATGGCCATCAGGAAATTGAACTGGCACTCGTCAAAATGTATGAGGCGACGGGCAATGACGCATATCTCAAGCTGAGCCAATATTTCATCGATGAACGAGGACAAGAGCCGAGTTTTTTCATCAAGGAATGGGAGCAGCGCGGCATGACAAGGCACTGGGGGGATGCGAAAGGTCCGCATACGAAGCCGGATCCGAGCTATCATCAAAGCCATCTGCCGGTTCGTGAGCAGAAGGAAGCGGTCGGCCATGCGGTTCGTGCCGTCTATATGTACACGGCGATGGCGGATTTAGCGGCTCGTACCTCTGATGCTTCGCTGCTTGAAGCTTGCCGCACACTCTGGCGCAACATCGTGCAGAAGCAGATGTACATTACCGGCGGCATTGGTTCGACTGCCCATGGGGAAGCCTTTACCTTCGATTACGATCTGCCGAATGATACGATATATGCCGAAACATGCGCCTCCATTGGGTTGATCTTCTTTGCCCAGCGCATGCTGCAGATCGAGCCAAAAGGCGAGTACGGAGACGTGATGGAGCGAGCGTTATACAATAACGTCATCGGCAGCATGTCGCAGGACGGCAAGCAGTACTTTTATGTGAATCCGCTTGAAGTATGGCCGGAGGCGAGCGAGAAAAATCCGGCGCGCAGGCATGTGAAAGCGGTCAGGCAAAAGTGGTTCGGATGCTCCTGCTGTCCTCCGAATGTCGCAAGGCTGTTGGCATCTTTAGGAGCGTATGTGTATTCGTCAAATGAAGATACGATTTATACGCATCTGTTCATTGGCAGCAAGTCATCCTTCCAATTAGGCGATAAGAGGGTGGAATTGAACCAGGAGACCCATTATCCGAATGAAGGCCATGTCCGCATTACGGTCAATCCGGAGCAGGCGCTTGAATTTACAGTCGCCATCCGCATACCGGGCTGGAGCAGGTCTAACAAGCTGACGGTGAATGGCGAGTCTGTGGACATCGGAGCAATTCGACGTGACGGCTACGCGTATGTGACGAGAACCTGGAAAGCGGGAGATAAACTGGAATTAGAGCTCTCCATGGATATTCACCTCCTTCATGCTCATCCACAGCTTCGAGCCAATGCAGGTATGGCGGCGATCCAGCGCGGACCGCTTGTTTACTGCTTGGAGGAAGCGGACAACGGCTCGAACCTTTCCGCAATTACCATTGATGCGCGAGGAGAGTGGACGTTCAGGTATGATGCGGACCTGCTTGGCGGAGCTGTCCGTATTGAAGGCAGCGGTTACCGCGAGGATGAATCGAGCTGGAATGAAGAGCTTTATAGACCGGTTCAATTTGCACCTTCTCCGATTCGTGTGCATGCGATTCCTTATTATCTATGGGGGAATCGAAAGCAGGGTGAGATGAGGGTCTGGATACGGGTTCACCAAACGGGAATTTGACCGTCTACAATCATGCTGCTATAGAATCAAAACGTAAGCCGACTCGTTGCTTGACAACGGTCGGCTGTTATTATGGCTTTAGCCAGTTGAGTGCGTGAAACGCGCGAAACAGAAAACCACCCGCTATGCGGGTGGAGGGTTCTAGGGTTTGACCAACAAGACCATTCCGATAATATTGAGATGTTCAGGCTCAATAATGAAAGGAATGGTCTTAGATGGCAAACAAGAGCTATAGTCTAGCTCACACGAAGTGGATGTGCAAATACCACATTGTGTTCACCCCGAAGTATAGACGGAAAGA
>NZ_JBHSQV010000137.1:0-18385 GCF_042658665.1 Marinicrinis lubricantis | reverse complement strand
ACTTCACTTCCTCTCGGAGTTTTTGGGTTTGGTCACTTGAAAACTTCTCCAAATTGGGGTGAAGTCCCTTTTTTATCTCTGAAAATCCTTCTGTAACAAGGGCTCAGGTTTCTGCAAAATGCTCAATTGTAAAGCCGATTCATGTATACGCTTCCAAGCCGGTGTATTTATCGTCACCTTTTTTGCATCCGCATCGAGCATAGATAACTTTTCCGTCCATCCCATTTGTGTGACTAAACTTATGAAGCCATTATATTGGAACTGCTCCAGATACAATCCATATACCTGTTCCGCGTTTGACCCGACTGACCCAAAACGCTGTGCTAATTGAAACAGCTCCTCCCATGTCATTCCGTCATGAGGATATTTCACTCCATAAGTATCGAACAAATCCGTGTTATAGTAAACAGCCTCCACATAAAATCCGGGAGAAAGCCCATAAATTCTTCCGTCTCCGGTTTCTCTAATATAATCCAACACTCCTTGATGATACGTCTCCATAGCGTATTCATCACGCTCAATTAACGGATCGAGCTCCCTAAGCATTCCTTTACCCGCAAGCATCTCGAAATAATCGCCAGAGCTATAGATAACGTCAGGTTTTTCGGTTTCAATCAATTCAACCAGCGCCTCTTTTGGATCGGTGCCCTTATGGGAGTAAACAGGCTGAGTCGAAATGACTTCTATATTCACATTCGGATATTTCATATTGAATAAATTTCCGTACTCTCTAAAAAAACTCTGCTCGTCATAATACATCACTTTCAGCGTCATTATTTCCTCGCTGTCAAAGACCTGCGCATCGTTCCCTCCAAAGGTGCAGCCCGTCATCCCTATACTGAAAGATAGAAATACAGACATGGCCCATTTTAACTTCATATGGTTCTCCTTCCCTCTCCCTTTCGTATCGAATTGTTTTACATACACACAGATGATGTTATATATCAAAAGCAGCAATCAACTTACAGACGATGATGTTTATATAAAGATTGGAATACTATGTTACTTTCATAGAATAGAAGCTACATATCTAAATCATCCAAAAAAGACCTCTGCTCACTTTCGTCCTACAAGAGCAGAGGTCATTACGGTACCATATTAACTTTATGCTGAATTTTTATTCCGTCTCCGCTTCCGTGCTCTCTGAGCCGGCAGAGCTGCTATCAGCAGCACCATCAGAGGGATCATTGGCCGCTTCGCCCGCAACCCCTGAATTCTTGCTATCCTCGGCATCGAGTGCTCTTTGCAAAGCCTCTTGACTCCTTGTCTCCATGCTCAGCAAACCTTCATCAATCGTCTTATCGTCATTTACGATAGCCTGCGTTTCTTCTTCCATAATGGATTGGAATTCTGGATAAAACATTTCCGGGAGATTCTCATAACCCTCATACATACTGACATTGGACGGGTTCACTTGATAAAAAGCATTCATATTCTTTCCATTTTCTTCTTCCGTAAATCCGCTGCGAGTAAGCAAATTATATGATGATCTGGACAATACCTTCGCTATTTCTTCTCCATTAATAAATTTAATTAACTCCCATGCGGCATCTGGATTTTCCGCTTGAGAATTCACGGAAAAGATTTCCGAAATGCTGACCCCGCTGGACGATTGCAGGTCCTGAGAATTGACTGGAGCGGATACAATATCCCATTCGAATTCTTCTAATTCCTCTCCGCCGTACTGTACCATTTCCTCGAGTTGATTTACATAATAATAACCGTTAATCGTTAAAGCCGCCCTTCCGGATAAGAAAGCGTTGGACTGTATGTAGGAGGTGTAGTCCATTGCTCCTTCTCCCTGCTGCTCAGGAGCTTTATAAAGCGCACCTGAACGATAGACCTGAAGCGCTTTATCGAACATATCTTTCCACGAAGGGGTATTCAGCGTAACCTTCTGATTATCCACATCAAGGAACGATAGATTCTCAGTTGATCCAATCTGGATGATAAGGCTCATTAATCCGCCGTATTCTAATTGCTCGAGGTACAGACCATAAATACGGTCAGCATCAGATCCATCTGTCGGGAAGCGCTGCGCCAATTGAAACAGCTCGTCCCATGTCATTCCATCTTGAGGGTATTCTACACCGTATGTATCAAATAAATCCTTGTTGTAATAAACAGCATCAGAATAAAAGCTCGGCGAAAGTCCGAACAGTCTTCCGTCCCCCATATCCTTTATGTAAGACAGAACGCCTTGGTGATAGCTTTCCAGAGAGTATTCGTCCCGCTCTACTAACGGATCCAATTCTTGAAGCATTCCTTCTTGTATCAAATTCTTATATTGATCGCTATAGCTGAAGATAACGTCCGGCTTTTCCTGCTCGATCAGCTCCAAATAAGCTTCTTCCGGATCCTTGTCTTCCTGTGAATAGATCGACTGATTCGAAATAATTTCGATTTCAACATTCGGATATTTCATGCTGAATAAATTGCCATACTCTCTAAAGAAGCTTTGCTCATCGTAATACATCACCTTCAATGCCGTGGTCTCTTCTGTGTCAAATGCCTGTTCATTATTCCCTCCGAAACTGCAGCCAGCAACCAACAAGCATAATGTTAAACTTACCGATAGTAAACCTTTGAATTTCATTTGTTACTCCTTCCCCATTCCTACACATATTTTTTTCTTGCTTTTCCCGTCAATAAACATTAAAAGATATGGAAATCTAAAGCGGCCTCCTCCCCTTTTCTTTGTATTATGTTAGCCCGCTCTAATAGGTAGACGATTTCCCATGTAAAAAGTTGGTATCGGTGAAGCAAATTGTTCTGGATGCGGTTAATCACCTCATTCTGCGACTTCATTGCCAATGGACCCTTCTCCGCTCTGCTTGGCTGCTTCCAATGCTTGCTGCGCCTGATGCTCCATACTTGTCATGACCTCGTCTCTTGTCTTCTTATTGTCCATGACCGTTCTTCAGTTCCTCGTCGACAATGCCAATCAAGGGCGTGTATTACGAACGTATGCCCGTATAAATTTAACATTTAATATATGTAATCACCATAGTTTTCAAGTCTTATTATCCAATAAGGAAAACACCTGACGGCGTCCTTGGGTTCGTAAATATGAGCAAAATGTAGGTGTGGGAAACACTTTCTGTTCTACGTTATAGCTCTATGACTATCCACTCATGGACCCCATACTTAAAAAGCCAGCCTCTTTGGGAGGCTGGCTCCAACGTCTATAGATCATTCAGGCATCCATAGCGTTCCCTTTCATAGGGCGCCGGTCTCGAATCACAAGCTGGCTCACAAGTACGCCGCAAAGCAGTGCAATTCCAATGATATCAGTCATGACCTGAGAGTGGATGAGCAGCAATGCCGAGCACAGCGCGGCTAATCTTTCGTACCAAAAGTATCTTCGTTTGAAATAGTTCTGTATGAATGAGGAAAATGCGATAATGCCAACGAGGGCCGTAATGATCGCCCATAACGTGCGCCATGGCGAGGCATCCTCCACCATCAGAAGTAGATACGGGTTCGTAGCAAACGCAAACGGCAGCAGCAGTGCGCCTGAATCATACTTGAAGCCTTGAACGCCCGTCTGCACCGGTTCAGATTTCGCAATACCGGCTGCTGCGTACGCCGGGAGGTTGATCGGTGGCGTATCGTCAGCCAAAATGCCGTAATAGAAAACGAACAAGTGGGCGGCCATGAGCGAAAGGCCTACGCCCACTAAAGGCGGCGCCATCACCGCAGCCAAGACAATATAGGTCGCTGTCGTCGGCAGACCCATCCCTAGAATCATCGAAGCAATCATAGCGGCCACGAGAATCGGGTACAATGGATCAATGCCCATGAAGAAGTCTGAACCGGCCAGCTTCAGAATCAGCGCCGATAAATTGGATCCCAGTCCAGTCATCGTCACCACGCCGACCAGAATTCCTGCTGCCGCACAGGCGACAGCGACACTGATGCCGTTCTTCGCCCCGAGCTCCAGTGCCTGAAGAGTTTCACGCCAGCCGAACTGAAGCGGTTCTTTTTCCTTCGCTCGATTTCGCAGAGCAACACCGATGATGGCGATGGCAAAACAAATCAATCCCACAATCGTATACTCAAACGATATCCGATCGATTCCGAATAAACCGAACAAGCCAAATTGGTGCAGTAAATAAGCGACAGCGACAACGACTAGCGACAAGGCATAGCCGGTTTTTCCCCTTTTTATCATGCTCGAGGCAAAGAAGGCCATAAATAGGATCATAATGACGGCCATATATGCCGCCTTCGTCGGTGTATTCCCTTGAGACAAGTAATAGATCAGCCCGCCAATCGGAAATATGAGAAAGCCTTTATTGAGCAGCACTTCTCTAACCGGAATGAGCTCTCCCTTTGGAATACCTCTGATATTTCGCTTAAGCGCCTCTAAATGAACCATAACAAGGATCGCCGTATATGCAAGGAGTGACGGAATGAGTGCTGACCTCGCAATATCCCAATAAGGAATTCCCGTAGTTTCCGCCATAATGAACGCCGCTGCGCCCATAATCGGCGGCATCAGCTGTCCACTGGATGAGGCCGCGACTTCAATGCCGCCAGCGGTCTTGGATTTGAAGCCTACTTTCTTCATGAGTGGAATCGTAAAGGTGCCTGTCGTCACTACGTTCGCTACCGAGCTTCCCGAGATGGATCCCATGGCTCCGCTGGCAAGGACTGCCGCTTTGGCTGGACCCCCTCGAAATGGCCCCAACAAGGAAAGCGCCGTATTAATAAACATCCGTCCCGCTCCCGTCACATCGAAGAAAGCGCCAAACAATATAAAAATAAATACATACGTGGAAGAAACATAAATCGGAGTTCCAAAGATGCCTAAATTCGTATTGAGTTTTGTCACTAATGTCGTAAGATCATAGCCCGCGTGAATAATGGCCTCCGGAATGATACCATCCAGCCAAGGTGTAGTCCGATAGCCAATCAGCCCGTAGATGATAAAGATCAACGCCAATATCATCAGCGGCAAACCGAGTACTCTGCGAGTCGCTTCCAGGACAAGTCCAACGATAAGGAAGGCTACGAGGGTATCCATCTCATTCGGATTTCCGGATCTGAGCGCCATGTCCTTAAATTGGGTAAACATATATATGCCAACGAACAGAGCTGCCGCCGCAATGATCAAATCGTACCAAGGAATGCTGCGCTGTCCCGTTCCTTTTCGATAAGGATAAATCACAAAGACGAGTACTAGAGCGAATGTAATATGCACAACCCCCTGCTCCGGCAGCATACCGAATCCAGCCGTGTACAAATGAAAAATAGACATCGCCGCGGCCAAGATCAAAGCCAGCAACGCCCAAAAACCTTTCAAATTGCGGTCCGATCCTTCCAACTCGTCAATTTTGCGCTGAATCGTCGCTTCAGCAGGGGTCGTCGTGTCAGCCATTTCTTGTTCCCCCTTTCCATTTGTCACTCGTCACTTCAGCCATAGCTCGAGTCTCGATAATTCCTGAATAGTCAGCTGAAGCGTATGGTACGGATATTTTTCGGATAACGCGATCGTTTCATCATCAATCGTCATCGTATGATCACTAAAGCTTGCAGGACTCACATACAGCTCGGACATCTTTTTCCCAATATTCTCAATCACATAATAACCATCCTGGATCGAACCGCTGCCGGACCCTTCATCATAAGCAATGCCCGCTCCGAACGAGCAGTTCCAGCTTTCAGTTAATTCGATCCCTTCTTTGCGAACCTCGAACTTTTCAATAATCGGACACTTTTCTACTGAGTGTATGTAGCGGTGGGAGATGGATAGACTGTCGTCAATGACATGCGCATAGATCGTACTCCCCTCGGTGACGTCCTGAATGACGAAGGCGGATACCGGGCGTCCCAGCCACAGCAGCAGGAGCACCAGACAAACAACGATCAAGAAGCCGTATTTGGGGGCAAAAGGGACATTGCCCTGCAGCAATGCCCCCAGCCAATTCCGCTTCATCCTACTCTACAATCCCTTTCTCCTTGAAGTATTTCGCAACTCCCGGGTGCAGATCGATCGGCATCCCTTCTATGGCGGTTTCCAGTGTAATAAGCTCACCCTTCTGATGTGCGGCGGCCAAATCCGCTGTATTATCATAGAATGCTTGGGCAAGCCGATAGCCTTCCTCCTCGGAGAGGTCTTTGCTGATGACGAGAATGGCACTGACCGTAACGGTGTCCACGTCCTCGGCGAGATCATACGTATCCTTCGGAATTGTAAAATCGGTATAGAACGGATACGTTTCCTTCAGCTTTGCCCGAATATCATCTGGAATCGGAATCAGCTTCACTTCGTTGGAGGCGCCTAGATCCTGTACTGCACCGGTGGGCGTCCCCGCTGTAATGAATGCCGCGTCCAAATTGTTGTCCTTCAGCTGCTGAGAGGCGTCTCCAAAAGACAAGTAGGCTTCCTCAATATCGTCATACGTAATGCCTGCCGCCTCCAAGACTTGACGAGCATTCAGCTCTGCTCCGCTTGCCGCCTGACCGACGGCCACTCGTTTGCCCTTCAAATCGTCCAGCGTCTCAATGCCGCTGTCTTCCGTCGTAATGATTTGAATAACTTCCGGATAGAGCACCCCGAAGCCGGCCACCTTTTCCACCGGCGCACCGTCGAACATTTCCGTTCCATTCGCCGCGTAATACGTAATATCGTTCTGAACAAACGCAATCTGATATGTACCGTCCGCTATCCCATTAATGTTCGCCACAGAAGCATCGGTGCTGACCGCATTGGCGGTGATGTTGTCACCTTTGTTGCTGAAGATTTGGGCTGCCGCCACTCCTAGAGGATGGTAAGTTCCGCTCGTTCCACCTGTTCCAATCGTGATGCGGAGACGCTCGGATTCCGCCTGTTCACCGCCGCCCTCATTCTCCGTATTGCTGCCGCCCTCCGTATTCTGACCATTATTGCTGCCTGCTCCATTGTTCGAATCACCGCCTCCACCGTTATTTCCATCGTTGTTTCCACCGCAGGCGGCCAGTGTCAGGACGATGACCAACGATAAGGTTACCATGAGCCATTTTCGCATCGGTTCTCTCCCCCTTGAAAAAATTTAAAGCACTTTGCTTTGTTCTATATGTAGTCAAGTATGGGAGATAAAATGACATATTTTTGCCGTTGGACGACCTCTACGCTGCTGCAAAACAAAAAAGAGAGGCAGCCACTGCCTCTCCTAATCAGATATATGCTTTTCTCTTAATTCATAATTCGATAAGCCACAAGACTCACGTCCGCAATATCGATAACGCTATCTCGATTGATGTCTAAACGAGCAGTCTCCTCTGTCACCGGGGCTTGTAAATGCTTCGCTACCAGGACAAGATCAACCAGATTGACTACACCGTCTCCATTCACGTCCTCAGGATCTTGTATAACATCTATGGAGAACGGTATATCCGACTCCAGGATTTGCAGCTGTTTGGTCTCATCTGCATTCGATGAGGCCAACGCAGATCCTGTTTTCAGTGTGAAATCGGTGGAACCGCTGGATTGCAGCATCTGGAATACCAGCTTGACAGCTTCCACATATTCGGCGCTAACGCCGCCTTCCTGCCCCAGCATCGTTGCTACGATCGCAAGCTCCGAAGCAGAATCGTTCACCTGCAGAAAGCCATCTTCAAACCCTGATCCAAGGCTATGGCTGATGTATTGCACGAATTGTTCATCATAGTCCAGCTTGGCATCCAGTGCAAAAAGGTCGTTTGCACCACTCACTCCGATCGTTACGGTAAACTGGTCATTTTCCTTCACAGCTGAAGGCCCCTCCAAGTGAAAAGTGCCGGCACCCGCAGCTTCCGGCTGACCAAAGTAGACCTGATCGAACAATGCGCTCGTCACCCAAAGAGTAGAACAATATAATCCAACCCTTGCGGTAGCTGCTCCCTCTGGAATCGTCAGCGGCATTACTACCTCCTGCCATGTGCCGTGGCCGGATGTTACCTGCTGTGATGCAGTCTGTGCAGATAAATAGTTTCCGGATTCATCGTAGAATTGGACCAAAAATTGCAATCGTCCCGTCTCCAAATAGACTTGCGCTGCCGCCGTGTACTGCTCACCGGGGTTAACCGCAATTGGAATGGACTGCACCAGGTTGGACTTCGTCGTTTCCACGTCAACAAGCCTTAGACTATGGCTTCCTTCATAAGCTCTGTCACTCGTTACTTCAAAATAGTTCGGTGCCGGATCGATCGAGGTGTAACCCCAAGACCAGCCGGGAATTTGACTCTCCGTCACAGGCTCTTCGAAGCCTGGATTGTCCAGCAAATTATTCGGCCGCCCTTGATTCGGCTCCTCCGGATCCGGCTCGTTCGGACGCACGTAGTCCGGTGCCACCTTCATCAGCTTCGTTCCTTTTGCGTAATAGATCATCCCGTCATTCCCGATATCCATCATGGAGCCTTCATCCAGCATCCGATATTCAAGTGTCTCCGGATCCACCACGCTAATGTAATTACCGATCGTCGTATACAGCATGCCATCGTCACTGACCCGAATGTAAGCCGGCCGCCAGCGGTGGTTCCCCGTTCCCGGGTACAGCTCCTTGGATTTGACGACCTCGAGCGTTTCCGTATCGATGGCGAAGATCGTTCCTTCGAATCCGCCCCACAGCAAACCATCTGGCCCAATGGTTAATCCGCTTATATTTCTCGGCTGAATCGTGCGTCCTGCAATGTCCATCGTGAACTCGGTTACTTTTTGTTTCGTTGCCAAATCAAATACGAACAGCTTCGCTTCATCCGTCACCGGATCAATGCCAAGACCGCCGTGCACGGTCGTGGAACCATACAGCTTGCCATCCTTCAATGCAATACCGACGACACTCTGATTTTCTACGATGTTGTCATATACTTCCGTCTCTCCTGTTTCCAAATCGTAAATCGTCAAGGCTCCATTGAGCTTGCCGTAATCGGCAATCGTTCCAATATACAGCTTCTCACCATCCGAACGCATCACAAAGGGCCGATCCTGTCCCTCAATCGTAAATAATTCCTCCGCACTTAATGGAGATGTCGATAAATCCAGCTCCCGGATACTTGCCCCGGGATAAACGCCAAAGTACATGCGGCCGTTCACCGCAACCATTCCTTCCGCTTGTCCCATCGAGAAGCGGACCAACTCATCCTTAGAAGGATCATACATGCCTGCGATCCCGCCAGGATAGCCGCTGGCGAATATTTCCCCATTCGGACCCGCATCAATCGTTTGAATCGGAACAGGGTTGCCTGCAACCGGCATTTGAACCGACTTTGTCACCTGTGTCTCCAAGTTCATAAAAACAAGTCCTCCGCCGAATGTCACCGTTACGAATGATTTGCCCGGCAGCTCGGGATCGTTCGGCAGCTCGACCATCATCGAACCGCGCAGATACGTCGAATAGGCTACCCCTGTATCTCGCGTCTCCAAGGTTTCACCATCGATTTCAATCAACTTGCCGTCCTGCAAAATGTACAGCTTGTTGTTTTCCTCATCCATAAAGGGGATTAGCCCCCGATGGTTTTCAAAATAAATATCCTCCCATTGCTCTGCAGCGGGATCATACACATGTACGGGACTTTTGCCCGAAGCCTCATGACTGCCCCAAACGTACAGCTTCGAACCGAACGGCGTTACCGTCGTGATCGATCCATATTCCGCGCTCCCATCGATTTCAGGCAGCTCGATGAGCTTTTTTTCACCTGTTACTACATCAATTCGCACCAAATGACCGACGATGCCGACACCCGCATAATAATATCCATCATAATAGGCTCCTCCCCGTACATAGGATTGGCCTTCAACTACCGTACCATAGTCGCGGAACTCGCCTGTTGCCGGCTGATATTGAAACACCTTGCCGTCCGGAAACGTTCCGACATAAATATTTCCTTGCTCATCCTCAGACAAGCCGTAGTGGGCAGTTTGTCCGGTGCTCCCTATGTTGGTTACTTGCTGGGTCTGCGGAGAGTAACGAAAAATGCTTCTTTCCGTTGCGATATAAACTTCTCCGGATGCGGCTGTTAAATGCGACCATGAGCTGCTTGCCCCTTCTAACGGAAAACTTCTCAGCAGCTTATTCGACTGAATGTCGACGACATTGAAGATGGCCGGACTGCCGCTCACCGTCGTATAGACGACCGGCTTCCCCTCCTCTATCCCGTAACTGCTGTCATACAATGCGATGGATACGATGGGATCTCCGATCTCTTGCGGCCCTGATCCTTCCGCATAAGCGGCAGGTTTCAAAACTGCTGCAGTTACTGCCCAAACCAATAATAAACTTACAGATAAACGAAAAATGATGCTTGTACTCACCGTCCTGCTCATCGTGCATTGCTCCCTCCATGAATGGTATGGCAGCGTTCAATCCAGCTCTTCCAGTTCTCTGCCCCTCCTTTTCTCCTGGATCGCTGCAAGCGTTTAAACTGGTGCATATGTAGTTCATAAGTTGATTAGTTTCATTATATTTCCTATCGCTCCCCTGCCATAGAGGGTTATTTTAGATGTTTTTGTCTCATTATGCTGAAATGTCTGAAACATGGAAAAAGCTGTCCCCCAAGCAGATCACTCTGCTAAAGAAACAGCTGTATTCAAACGATATCCTTTTGTTTACGAGTTCGGAGCTGCGGCTGCCAACTCGGACACCCGATCGGCAGAGAGCGCTTCGGTGAAGATTAGAAGTTCATCCATTTTACCGACGAAAGCCGGATCCCACCAATTGACACCTAAGCTGAACGTACCGCTTGCCGTCGTAAAGACGTTCGGGAAGCCGGAACCGTTATATTTTGCTTCCCCATCCACATAAACCGTGACGCTGCCTTGGTCAACAGCGAAGGCTAAATGCGTCCATTCGCCTTCTTCCATCTTCATTCCAGTCCCCGCATCGTACCATGCCGTTCCCGACCAGAGCATCGTGTCATGGTTCACCCACTCATGCCCTCTTGGAAGGAGACTGACCCAGTTATCCGGGTCCCTCGCCCCAAAGAACGTCGTCGATAATGGGGTCAGCTGCTGCGGATGGACCCACAGCGACACGGTATACTGATTGCCGGCAATAAGACCGTCTGGAAGGCGGATGCCGGATGCACCATCAAAGACGGCGGCCTGACCCGTTACACCGCTGCCAAAGGTGATGCTGTCAGCTTCACTTCCACATCGCCGGATCCGAAGGCAGGACGGTTTACCTTGCCATAGGCATCAATGATATCCGGATGCGATGAACTCCAAGCAATAACCGTCTCCTGCGTAACTTTTCAAGAACAACGAAGTGATGAACATCATGATCCATGCCGTACACCTAGTCGGAATTCCCTCCTTTCTTTTTCTTGCAAGCGGCAACCAACTCTTCACTAAGATAGCGCTTACAAAAAACATTCTATTAATTTAAGTATTAATCAATTGTAGTTACATTAATATTAACAATGGATAGATCAATTGACAATATATTTCCTTCTTTCTTCGCCAAGACTGCCTTCATCTCCCTCTCATTACAAAAAAAACACTCCCACACTGCAAAACAATCCGCAGCAGGAAGTGCTGTAATTTATAACATTTAGGACTTAATTAATTGGTCATCATTTTTGTTGAATACCACTTAATGTTACTCACCCAGCATCCGCAAAAATTGTTCCTCATCCTCAATAACCGGAATACCGAGTTCCTTCGCTTTATCCAGCTTGCTGCCCGCTTTCTCCCCAGCAATGACGTAATCCGTCTTCTTGGATACACTGCCGGTTACCTTGGCACCCACCGCTTCAAGACGCTCCTTCGCTTCATCTCGAGTCAGCTTCTCCATCGTGCCTGTCAGCACTACTGTCTTCCCACTGAATACCGATTGTACTTGAGACAAGTCCTTCTTCTCCACAGGCTTCGCTTCCACACCTGCAGCCTTCATTCGGGTAATACTCTCCAAAATGACAGGATCGCGGAAGAACTGTACAATGCTATCCGCCACGATATCCCCAATATCATGAATGGCCACTAATTCTTCCTGTGACGCCTCCATGACGGCTTCGAGCGAACCGAAATGATCCGCCAGCACTTTCGTTGTGGTCTTGCCCGTATTTGGGATGCCCAGCGCAAACAGGAACGACGCCAAGTCCTTCTGCTTGCTCTTCTCGAGTGCATCGAGCAGATTTTGCGCCTTCTTCTCGCCAAAACGCTCGAGACCGACCAGCTGCGCAAGCGTGAGATCATACAAATCGGCAGGATCACGGACTCCCAGCTCCTTATGCAGCTGCTGAGCGGTTTTGACACTGAACGTCTCGATATCCATCGCGTCCCTCGAAGCAAAGTGAGACAAGCGGCCGATCAGCTGCGGCTTGCAATCGAGCTTGTTCTCACAGAATAAGTGAGCGCCTTTCTCCACCAGCTGTGATCCGCAGGAAGGGCACTGCTCGGGAATCACGATCGCCTCGCCGTCCTCTTCTTCGGTCACTTTGCCAAGGATTTCCGGGATGACATCGTTAGAACGGCGAATGTATACGAGACTGCCTAACGCACGGCTCAAATTTTTCCGTTCAATGTCACCGGCATTGTTGAGTGTACATTTTTGAACCGTTACGCCTCCGATATCAACCGCCTCTACGGTGGCGACCGGCGTAATTTTACCTGTCCGGCCGACTTCCCATGTAACGTCCTTTAAGATCGTCGTCGCTTCCTCGGCTTCGAATTTGTACGCAATCGCCCAGCGCGGAAACTTCTCTGTATAGCCGAGTACTTCACGCGTACGCATATCGGTCAGCTTTATAACCGCTCCGTCTATTAAATAGTCAAGCTCATGGCGCATCGCCTCAATCTTGGCCACTTCCGCTTTTACCTCATCGATGGTATCCATAAATCGGATATGCGGATTGACTTTAAACCGATTATCCTTCAAAAACTGCACCATCTCTTGATGGTTCGAAAAGCGAATCTGATTGGAGTAACCGACATTGTAGAAGAAAGCGTCCAGCTTACGCGATGCGGTCACCTGCGGATTCAAGTTGCGCAGCGCGCCTGCTGCCGCATTCCGTGCATTCTTCAGCGGCTCTACCGCCGTCCGATTGTATTCCTCCAATACGGAAAGGAACATCATCCCTTCCCCCTGCACTTCTACTGTGCCATCCTTGTAAGGAATCGTCAGAGGAACCGTTCGAATCGTACGTACTTGGGCCAAGATGCCCTCCCCGACGACACCGTTGCCTCGCGTAGCGGCTTGAACCAATTCCCCGTTCCGATAAGTCAAGTTGAGCGTCAATCCGTCAAATTTAAGTTCGACCGCAAAGCTCGGGTCCGGCAGCGGCTCGTCCGGATGCTTGCTGTTATAATCTTGAATGAGCCGCTGCACACGGGCATACCACGCGTCCAACGCTTCATGATTTTGAGCCTTGTCCAAGCTCCAGAGCCTCGCCAAATGCGTATGCTCGTCGAAGCCCTTCAGCAGTTCACCGCCGATGCGGCGAGTTGGAGAATCGGGAAGCACAATGCCCGTCTCCTTCTCCATCTGAACGAGCTGATCGTACAGCTTGTCATACGCTTGATCCGTAAGCGTAGGCTGATCCAGCGTATAGTAGTAATAATTGTGCAGGTGGATCTCCTCCACCAGCTTCTTCATCGCTTCTAATGCATCCGTCAAAAGGAACCCGTCCCTTCATCCCAACTTATAATGAATTAAACCTGCTCAACCCTGGTTTCCCAGCCTTGCTCCAGGCAGATCAAAGCATCTTGCGATGGCCCTTATGAAAGCTTCGTAATCGGCGCAAACTTGGCCAGCAGCCGTTTGACTCCTACCGGAGCAGGGAACGCGATCTGCAGCTCCATATCTTCCCCGCTGCCTTTCACGGCCACCACGACACCGGTCCCCCATTTATTATGACCGACCTTGTCGCCAGTCTGATATCCGTCCGTGCTGCCTCCGCCGGCGCCGCTGCTCGGAATCGCCGGCGTTACCGTCACCGATGGTTTGCTGCTAGCAGCAGATGCGCCGCCAAAACCTGACGCCCTCCGCCCGAAGCCGGCAGTCGCGCCGCCGGCTGCGCCGCTGCCTCTGTAGCCAAATCCCCGGCCGCTGTAGCTGTCGTCACCTGCGTAAGCGGCATCCACTTCCTTCAACGAGTCCGGAATCTCGTTTAAAAACCGGGATGGCGCGTTCGAAGCCGTTCGGCCAAACAGCGTTCTCATCCTTGCGAACGACAGCATCAGCTGCTCCTCCGCACGGGTGATACCCACGTAGGCCAAGCGCCGTTCTTCCTCCAGCTCCTCGTCATCGCTGAGTGCGCGCATATGAGGGAAGATGCTTTCCTCCCAGCCGGGAATGAAGACGACAGGGAATTCCAAGCCCTTCGCACTGTGCAGTGTCATCAGCGTTACACCGTCCTGCGGCTGACCGTCGTCTGCGTTATTCATTGTGTCAATGTCTGCGATCAAGGCGAGATCGGTTAAGAAGGCAACCAGCGACTTATCCTCATTGCGCTGTTCGAAATCCATCGTCACAGACAGGAATTCATCAATGTTCTCGAGCCTTGCCTTCGCTTCAAGCGTATTCTCATTCATATACGACGCCCGGTACTCGGTCAGCTCCAGCATCTTTTCCGTCAGCTCCGTCACGGATAAATATTCAACCATCCTGCTGAGATCATCAATCATTTTCTTGAATTCCTCCAGCTTGGTCACCGTCCGGCCGCTGATATCGGTAAAGGTCAGCTGTCCGAGAATAGAGAAGATGGAGGTTCCCTGCGCTGCGGCTAGTGCCGCCAGCTTATCCATCGTCGCCGCACCGATGCCGCGCTTCGGCACGTTAATGATGCGCTGCAGACTGATATCGTCATTCGGGTTGGAGATCAATCTCAAATAGGCGAGAATGTCCTTGATCTCCATCCGATCGTAGAACCTCGTACCGCCCACAATTTGATAAGGAATTTCCGACTTAATCAGCACTTCCTCGATGACACGCGACTGGGCGTTCGTGCGGTACAATATCGCATGATCGCGGTATTTCCGTCCGTTTTTGATATTCTTCTGAATCTCTCCTACGATGAAATAGCCCTCGTCATGCTCCGAGCCAGCGGCGTAGATCTTGATCTTTCCGCCCTCGCCTTTGTCGGTCCAAAGGTTTTTCGCTTTTCTTCCCGCATTGTTGGCAATGACGGCGTTCGCCGCGTCGAGAATCGTAGAGGTGGAGCGGTAATTTTGCTCTAACAAAATCACCTTCGCGTTAGGATAATCCTGCTCGAAGTTCAGGATATTGCCGATATCTGCGCCGCGCCATTTATAGATCGACTGGTCGCTGTCGCCTACGACACAGATGTTTTGACGGAGATCGGCAATCATCTGCGTCAGCAAATACTGAGCGCGGTTCGTATCTTGATACTCATCGACATGAATATATAAAAATTTATTTTGATAAAATTTCAATACCTCCGGCTCGGCTTGAAACAGCTCGATCGTCTTCATAATCAAGTCGTCGAAGTCGAGGGAGTTGTTGCTTTTTAATTTTTTCTGATACAAGCTGTATACTTGAGCCACGATCGTCTGAAAGTAATCACCGACGCGCTGCTCGTACCGTTCCGGTGTAATCAGCTCGTTCTTGGCGCTGCTGATCGCAGCGAGCACACCACGGGGCTCAAACTTCTTCGTATCGATATTCAGTTCTTTCAGGCAGCTCTTAATCACCGTCAGCTGGTCACCTGAATCCAGTATTGTAAAATTGGACGTATAACCGATCCGCTCGATATCTCTTCTCAAAATACGCACACACATCGAATGGAACGTCGACACCCAAATATCCCCGCCGGAAGGGCCGACCAGCCTAGAGACACGTTCCTGCATTTCGCGAGCCGCTTTATTCGTAAATGTAATCGCCAAAATACTCCAAGGTGCCGCTTTGCGCGAGGCGATCAAATAAGCAATACGGTGTGTCAGCACCCGCGTCTTACCGCTCCCCGCTCCGGCCATGACCAGCAGAGGGCCGTCTGTCGCCTCTACCGCCTGCCTTTGCTGCGGATTTAACGATTGGATCGATTTCATAATATCGGTACTAGCATTAAACATCATATTCGAACCTTTCTTTATGAATTATCGGTCGGGATGACGTTATGAACGTGCAATGAATATGAATTTCTGTTCATCCCTTTTCCGTCCATTCTAACTTGATTAGACTCTCTGCACTGCTCTTACCGTCTCCAAGGCAGATGGCAAATTCGTGTAAATGACATTGCCGACAACAATCGTGTCCGCATATTCCAGTGCCTGCTGTGCCTGCTCCAGATTGCTAATTCCCCCGCCGTAAAACAATCGCGCGGATTCCAGCGACCAAGCCGCAGAGCGAACTTTGTCCATGTCTCCAAACATTCCGCTGTATTCCAAATAAATGACTGGCAAATGGAACATTTGTTCCCCTAATTTAGCATACGCGGCTACATCCTTCTCGTCAAGCGCTGTATGGGAGTCCGTGATCCGGGCAGCCGTGCAATCCGGATTGAGGATGCAGTACCCTTCTGTCACGATTTGGTCCCAAGGGATTCGATGTCCATACTGCTTGACCGCCTGCTGATGCAGACCGGTTATCCATTTGCTGTCCGTGCTGTTCATGACGACTGGAATAAAATATAAGTCAAAACCCGGCACAATCGACTCCATGTCCGAAATCTCTTGGACACATGGGACCGTATAACGCCGTACCCTCGATAGTAAGTCGACCGTATTCTCAAACGTAATCCCTGTCGAACCGCCAATCATCACCGCATCCGTACCTGACATACAGATCGCTTCTAATGCTTCGTCGCTGATCGGCTTTTCCGGATCCAGCTTGAATAAATGCTTCCACTGGTTCATTTCGTTTCGGATCATCCCGCGTCCTCCATCTGACTTGCTAAAAGCTGTGTAAAATTCTGAACATAACAAACAAGGAGCATCCTTAAGCTCCTGTATTCTAAATTCAGTCTATGATAGTCATCCCCCCCTGTCAATGCGCCGTCCGCTCCCTTCTTTAGCCAGTATCCTCCCTGTTTGGATTAAGAGAATTCGGCTATTCCGAGCAACTAAAAAAACTCCTACCCGTGATTCTCAGTGAAGTTCGATCGCGTCTTCAGCACTGGTATTTATTGAGACATGTTGTTTTCATCACTCGAGTACGTGTACTTACACATGCTTTCACATGAAAAAAGACCATCCGGTTCATCTACCGAATGGTCAGAATGTGCATCGGTCAAAGCCTAATCAGCTGCCGATTATGAAAAATATTTATCCATCGGATCATCGGTTTCGCTCGTGGCACCCGCATTCATCTGTGCATTGGTCCCTACGTGATAATCCGCATCGCTTGCCCCTGCCGATTGGCTTAAAGCAGTCCCATTTTGTGAAGCTGTATCCGCAGCGGAATCCGCAGGACCGGAACGATAAGTATTATTCAATGCCTGCTGGCTCCCAGCAAGTTGCTGCTCCTGATTTTGGTTTCTCGCTGTTGTCTCATTTGCCGATGAATTTACAGCATAACCGGAAGTACGGGCTTGCGTTTGATCCTGACTGGCATTCGGGTTTAAGTTCAAATTCGGATCCGTCCCTGCCTGCTTTCCAGCCTGACGATTGTTTTGCATCGTATATTCCCCCTGTTCTGTTTTTGTCCCAGCGCTAGCAGATCTGCTTTGAACAGAAGCTCCTGCCCGGCTCTGCTCAGAGACTCCTTGGGCGCTTGTATAAAGATTCGCAGTCTGTGAAGTCTGTGCTCCGCCGCTTCTCTCCTCTTGAGTGATTGGAGAATAAGAAGCATCCGGCCTGTTCTCCTGGGGCATAGAATAGCCGCTGTATGACATGGACGGCGTTCCATACAGATTCGACGAATTGTATTCCTGCGGCACGCTCTGCATCTGGCCGAAGCCCGTGAAGGAAGTCTGTGCAATCTGCATATTTCCGATCATCGGCTGCTGCTGCCCAATATACCCCTGCTCCTGAGCGTACGCCGGTCCGGCATGCAGGCGGTCATGCATGTAGCTTTGCAATTTAAATCCGGCATCGCTTTGCTGCTGCACCTCATTCAACACCTGCTGTCTGGAGACGCTCGCGGGAGTATCGGAAAATTGAAACTGGCTCATCATTTGGTGCAGATAGGCCTGTTTGCTCAACGTATTTTGCAGCTTCATCTCAAACATCCGGCGAATATCCTCACGACTGGACTCTAAGCATGCCGTCGTATATTCACTGGCCATTCTTTTTAATTCTGACATGATCACAAAGGCGAAATCCCGATCTGAAAAATGAAACATAGGTACTGTGAATTGTCCGGGTACATTCAACGAATCGAAGTTCATGTACATCATATGACCCCCTCGTATCATATGTTTTGTAGCCAACTTCTAAATGATTTCCAGTCCCTTAGGGGACTGGAGCGAGCCTTTAAAATTTCCAGCTTGTTGTTCTTTGAAAAATGAATATTGGGACTGGACTTTT
>NZ_JBHSQV010000136.1:0-18179 GCF_042658665.1 Marinicrinis lubricantis | reverse complement strand
TCCAGCTTCCTTCAGATTCCGCCTCGCGGCGGACACCCTTGCTCTTGGCTAACGGTAGGTGTTCGCCAACCCCCGCTCGGGACTTTCACCCTAGAGATGACGCCCATGCTGGGCGTACATCAAAAAACGCGCATCCTCGAAATATCGAGAATACGCGTTCATTTGTAAATATAAAGGAATGCTGGTGAAGGGAATTGAACCCCCGACCTACGCATTACGAGTGCGTTGCTCTACCCCTGAGCTACACCAGCAAGGTGACGATCAAAGTCACAAAAATTATTATAAGAAAAACATCATGGATTGTAAATAGTTTTTTATTGTAAAATGATGGCAGGTGGATTTCCCCTTATGATTTGCCAAGTATCATTCCAGCGTTCAGCTATTCGAAAGGAGTGAACCCGCTTTGCAGCAGGAATGGGTCACAACATGTACGCAATGCGGAACCAAGCTGTACTGCCAGGACGGTTTTTTTCAAGGTGTACAGCTGCCTAATGGTACGAGTCTATGTTTCGAGTGCAGTGAAACATCGAATGAAGATCCAAATGCTCCAACAGAGGCATGAATTAAAAACAGGAGCGGATCGCTCATCAAGCATTCCGCTCCGTCGTATTACGCCTTATTGGACGTTGACTTTGACCTTCAACTCGATGATCTGAATCATTTCTTCACCGTCTTGTTCCGGCTTCACCAAATCTCCGGTCAGCTTTTCCCCTTTCAAGCCGTAGGCTTGCTTCACCGTCGGCCACATATCTTCTTCCGGCTTAAACTGAAGGATGATGAAGATATGATCGACTCCATCCACATCTGGCTTCTTGATACTTAGCCGGAATGAACCATCCGGATTGACGCTCGTGTCATCGGAGTAACCGAAGCTCCAGTGATCGGGAATTTCAATTTTCGCTTTTACTTCGGCACCCTCCAGCAGGTTGCTCTGCCCAGTAACGATATATTGTTCCCCTTCCAGTGTCACCTCCGGCGTCATCCAGACGGCAGAAGCGCCATAGTCCTCTGGCTTCTCCCAATTAGGCTCTTCGATCGGAACGATCGTGCCGGCTTCCGCTGCAATATCCAAATGGGCGAAACCCTGAATCAGCTTATACATCTCGTCGTTCTCTACATATTGATAAACATACGGTCCCTGCAGACGCTCGCCTTTCTCACCGTAAATCTCATGCAGCGCAGCTTCCTGATCGGCAGGCTTAAACTGCACCACCAAATCAACCATCCCTTCGACATCGGGCTTCTTGATTTCCATTTCGAAGCGGCCGTCCATGCCAACCTCAGCTCTGTCATTATATCCCCACATCGCGTAATTTTTGGCGTCAGCCTCCGCATACAGCTCGGAGCCCGGCTCTAAATTCGTCGTTCCCTTGATCAAATATCTGTTATCCTGCACGGTAATCTCACCTTGAAGCCATGCCTTTAAGGCTCCCTGATCCTCCGGCGCTTCCCCGATTTGGTCGGTCTCGACTTCGAAATCCACCGTCTCCGAATCATTCTTCGTCTGTTCCGCATCCTCTTCCGATCCAGGTACCTCTTCTTCCTGTTGTGCTTCATCTAGTCTCTCGTTATTTTCATTTGCCGAAGACGTGATATTCTCATCATTAGAATGGTTTCCGGAAGCATCAGAATTGTCGCTGCAGCCTGCGGCCGCCAAGCACAAGCATGCCATCAAGCATAGCATCCAGAACATGTTCCTTCTTTTCATTGTCACTTTATGTCCACCCTTCTTTAAGCGCCGAAACTCCACAAGTGTCAGCCTTTCATGTCTAGGGGGAATTTTAACACGATTAGAGAAGCGGCTCTATCCCTCTATCGCATTAGGACCAACCGCCCAATTCACGAAAGAAATGTCGAAAACAGAAGACGAGCTCCCGAACGATCTTCATCCAATCTTTAACGAATACAGTGTCCCGCAAGCTGATTTTACATTCATAGATGTGCTATGCTTGATGAAAAATAGATAAGAAGCATACGGAATAGAGAGGAGAAAGCATATGAGCCAGTGGAGCGTTCGTACATTTGAAGATCAATATGCGATGGTAGAGCTGAAGGAAGAACACACCGCATCATGGGTGCAGGTATGTCCTGAGCGCGGAGGAATCATTACAAGCTATGGCGTACAGGGTAAAGAGCTGCTGTACTTGGACAAGCAGACGTTCTATGATCCAGATGCGAACATTCGGGGAGGCATCCCGATTCTGTTCCCCATCAGCGGACAGCTTATTCAGGGGCAGTATGAATGGGAGGGCAAGACTTATGCCATGAAGAACCATGGATTTGCCCGGAATCTTCCTTGGGAGGTGGTAAGCACCTCTAATGAAGGGCAAGCATCGGTACTGCTACGTTTGCGCAGCAGCGACATCACGAGAGCCTCCTTTCCTTTTGAATTCGAACTGCAGTTCACCTATATATTGAAAGACGGCAAACTGACCATCGATCAAACGTATCATAATCGATCCGAGCAGCCGATGCCGATGTATCCAGGTTTTCACCCTTACTTCGAAGTCGACCGCAAAGCGATCGCTTACGATACCGATGCAGCCCGCTATCTGGATTATAACGATGAGCTGGAGAAAACCTTCAGCGGTACATTGGATTTAACGGGACTCGTCGAATCTACCGTATTTCTCGATGCGTCTCGCCGGCATATTTCGTTCCAGCCTTTTGCCAACGAACCCGAGAAGATTCATCTTCACTACGGTTCGGAATTCAAATATGTGGTCCTATGGTCTGTAGAGGGTAAACCTTTCGTCTGTGTCGAGCCTTGGATGGCCAAGACCGGCGAATTCCATCGCCGTGAGGAATTAACCTGGGTACAGCCGGGACAGACTTTAACTACATTTTTGTCCATTTCCAAAGAATAGGTGGATCCCCCCTCCTTTTCAGGAATTGTATGGTATAATGCCTTTTAAAGGAGACTCCTGCAAACTGAATGCAAGGGAGGGGTTGTACTTCATGGAGACCTTCGGAAGAGGTTGTTTCTATATTATTATAGGGTTCGCCATTTTACTTGTGCTTGCGATCATTACCCAAAGCACGATTCACATTCCGTGGTTCATCTTCATACCACTTATTATTCTTGCATTCTATGTCGCGAGTAAAAAAAGCAACAAGGATGATTAAGCATATGAAAAAGCGCGATCAGCACACTCCTGCTGTTCGCGCTATTTGTGTTCTAATCAGCTCATTCTCGATTCCCTGTACGTTCCAGGCGTAAGGCCGACGTACTGCTTGAATACTTTATAGAAATGCCTAGGGTTTTCATAGCCTACGTTTTTCGCGATTCGATCCATCGGCATATCCGAGACGTGCTGTAGCAAATCCTTCGCTTTATCAATGCGCACGGAATGCAGATACGTTACGAACGTCTTGCCGGTTTCGCGCTTTATCAAGCTGCACACATAATTCGGATGGAGCTCCAGGTGCTCGGCTACTTCATCCAAAGACAAATCTTTCATATAATTTTGCTGCACGAACGATTTGAATTTAGCGATGTTGGAGCTTCCTTCTTCCTTCACGATCTCCCGGTTAGACGGAACGGCATGAGATAACAGCAGCCCTGCCTTTCTTTTCTTCTCCTCCATCATTTCCGATCCCAGCTTGGACAGCAGTGCAGATAAGTCCTGCCTGCGAATCGGCTTCAGCATATAGTCGGCCACTTTCAGCCGAATCGCCTGCTGGGCATATTGAAACATATCATAGCCGGTTAAAATGACCGCTCGCCGGACCTGCTTTTGCTTCGCCTCACGCACTAAGTCCAATCCGCTGAGCTCCGGCATTTGAATATCCGTAATCAACAGATCGGGCCGGAAGGCATCCATTCGGTTCAGCGCCTCCACACTGTCTGTCATCGCTTCAATCTCGGTAAACAAAGAGTTTTCCTTCTGAATCATGTAACGCAAGCCGTTCAATATCACCGGTTCATCATCCACGATCATCAATTTCAGCATCCTCATCGTCCCCTTTCTTCGTCATGACCAAGTGGAATTGCGTCCCTTCGCCCTCTGTGCTCTCGACTGTCATTTGGGATTGGTTGTTAAAAAATGCCTTGATTCTTTCGTTCACATTATAGATTCCGATCCCACCGGAGGAGATTTCGAATGGCTGTGCTTCTCCTGACAATACTTCACGAATCGTTTTCAATCGCTCTTCCGGAATACCGGCTCCGTTATCTGAAATGACCACATGCATCTTGTCAGCCGTTTGTCTGACCTCCACCCGTATTTCACCGCTGCCTCTCTTCTTGCCGATGCCGTGCAAAATACTGTTCTCTACAATGGGCTGCAGAATAAACCTAGGACAGTGGAAGTCAGCGGTATCCGCTTCGATATCGAAGTGTACCTTCAGCCTGTCTCCCATTCGGATTTGATGAATCGAAATGTATTGCCGGACATTGTTCAACTCTTCCTTCAGCGACGTAATGTCCTTGCTCTTGGATAAACTGTACCTGAGCAGATCCGCAAGGGTGACGGCGATGTCCGCCACTTCTTCATCATCCTTCATCAGCGCCAGCATCCTCATTGTCTCCAGCGTATTGTACAGAAAGTGCGGCTTAATTTGAGCCTGCAGCATTTTCAAATCGGCTTCCTTCTTCATCAGCTCGGTCTGGTTGACCTTGTTCATCAGCTCATGAATCCGCGTGATCATCGCGTTGTATGAGGAAATTAAATATCCGATCTCATCGGACCCGCTCTTGCCGGTATAAATGGCCAGTTTCGGATCGTCGGTCCGTTTCATATGACGGGTAAACCGAAGAATCCGCAGTGTAATCGAAGAGGCCACCATATAATAGATGACAGACAATACGCCGAGCAGCAGCACGCCCGTGACGATGAACCATCCTTCCTTACCGCGCAGATTGAAGATTCCTTCGACCTTGCTGATCTCCACAATCGTCATATCGATCTGCTTCACATGTACCGAATTGACCAAGTATCGGTCATCATCGATGTAGAAGCTGGACATGCCCTGCTTCGGGATTTTTGAGATAACCTCTTCCATCAACGCTTCATCCCAATCGGCACCAACCACCTTGTAAAGCGGTTTCAGATTGCCGTCCAGCAAAACCCTCGATATTTCACCATCACTCTGAAGCGTCTGATAAAACTGCGAGAAAGGGTTTTCATTCAATGTAATGCGAAGCAGCCCGACTTCCCGAATATATTGGTCGGTATACAGCTTGTGCGTATATGCAAGTTCGGGATACCCGTCCGTACCGCTCAATTGATACGTCCATAAGCCCTGATTCGCAGGCAGTGCTTGAATTGCTTCATAATGCTGATCATCGTCAAACAACGCCATATCCACGATATCGGACGACAGCTCCAACAAGCCGCTGTTGTTTTTATAAATTGTAATATTACGGATAAATGGATTGCTGATATAAGCGAACGAGAAGCTGGGACTGATTTCTTTTCGATAATTGTAGACGGCTTCCCAGTCGGTCTGATACAATCCGCCCAAATATTCGGTCAGCTTCGTATTATTCTGAAACAAAGGCTGAATCGATTCGATCTTAGAAAGCTCGATTTGGAAATTGTTGTACGACTGCTCCATCAGCTGCTCTTTGCCTGTCCGGTATTGATCCAGCATATTAGAATACGTTTCCTGGTAGAATAAATAACCGAACAAGCTAAACGGAATACAAATCAATACAATGTAACCGATGACTAGTTTGGGCAGAATTCTCATTTTTTGAAGCTTGGCGAACCATCTTGATCCGATTCTCTGCATGAGGCTCATCCGTTCGTATAAAATCATCTGTTCTTATCATCATTATACCATGGGTAAACTGCCGATCGGTCAAAATTTGTCGAAAAACATAATAAGGATGACGGAAGCATGCGCTCCGCCATCCTCATCGTTCGCTTCAGCCAACGAAGCAGGCTTACTCGAATTTCGCTTTCACTTCTACGTACTCCTCGTTCGCCCATGCTTCTAAATCCGACAATCCGATTTTTTCCGCTTGGCTCAACATATTATCATAGGCTTTCTTCGCTTCCTCCGCTGTCGGAGCCAGGTATACTTTCACTTCTTCATTCGTCATCATGTTATCAATGTTATTGAGGATAACCTGCTCCTGCGAATCGGCGCCCGGTTGAACAAGACCGATCTCCGGTTCGAACGTCGTCAGTTGGCTCAGCTCTTGGTTCGCTTTCGTTGCTTCTGTGCCAGGAACATAGTTTCCGAGTGCTTCGGTTACGGCACTGCCTGCGAGCAATCCCCAATAATAAACACCCATTTCATTCCACAGCTCTTGGTTAGAGCGGTCATATGTGAATACCGGATATCCTCCGTCCTCACTCCAATTCCAATCTTCGCCTTCAATTCCCCACATCGCCAATTGCTGTCCTTCCTCGGACATCAGGAACTGCATCAGTTTAATAGAAGCTTCTGGATTTTTGTTTTCCTTCGTAATAAATACGCCCTGCCATCCTGTGTCATAGCGAACATGTGCGAAATCATCGTTGATCTTCATCGGCAGTTCTTTCCACACCATGCCTTGATCCTTCGTTACCGCATTGAACGCATCGGCTCCGGAAGTGGTCCAAGTATAGGCGAATGCCTTGCCGCTTGTCGCTAACTGTTCAGCCTGCTCTTCATTCTTGTATGCAAAGTTTTCCGCATTGATAAACCCTTTGCGATATAGCTCGTTCATATACATATACATGTTTTCCAGTTCTTCAGTGCGAAGCGCGTGCACCAGCTTGCCGTCCTTCTCAACGAAACGATCGCCCGCGCCAAACTGCATCGCGAAGTAGCCTTTCGTCCAAGTAGGCGTTACCGTCACCGCCAGCGGAATCATATCCGGATATTGATCCTTCACCATTTGGAACAAATTCGTTAAATCGTCTAATGTCTCGATTTTCGGATTGCCCAACTTTTCTACTATGTCTGCACGGTAAGCGATACCTGCTCCGTTGGACAGCGCATATGTCTCGTTATCTTTCCATTCCTGTCCTGTAGAGAAGTTATTGCGGATCGTATAGTATTTGCCATCATCGGCTGTATTCACTGCGATACGTTCCGGTTCAATCTTGAAATCCGGCGCATATTCATCGATCAGATCCTGCCATGCATAGGAGATATTCGGATCAGCCATGCGTTTCACCTGCTCGTAAGTGACAACCAGATCAGGCAGATCGCCGGAAGCAATCATCACCGGCAATTGATTGGCATCCGTCGCTACAGTAACGTTCAGCTTGATGCCTGTACGCTTCGTAATTTCCTCCGGAATTTTACCGGACCAATCCTTCAGCGGCCACCAAGGCTGATCGACGAATAGATCGAGTTCCACCACATCATTGGAGCCGGAATCACCGTCTCCTGCAGCATTCGAATCGTTGTTGTTCGCTGTATTGTTATTTCCGCCGCACGCAGCCAGCATAGAAGCGGTTAACAGCAATACCAGCATCAACAGAAGCGATTTTCTCAGCTTGCTTGTTTTCATCGTTTTCATCCCCCATATTCTTATATAAATATATCATTGTATGATGAACGACGGTATCTTCGGGGAAAGGGGACTCAGAAGCCCTCCCCTTCGATAACATCGTTGATCCCAGACTAGCCTTTAACGGAGCCCAGCATCATGCCTTTAACAAAATACTTTTGCAGGAACGGATAGACGCAGATGATCGGAAATACCGAGATGACCATCGCCGTTGCCTGAATAGAAAACTGGGTTACCGTCCTCTTGCTCGCGAATTGAGCGGTTAACGAATCGACCGGCGTCATCGCCTGATTCATGACCTCCATCATGCGGAAAGCCAGTGTCCGCAATGAATCATCTCTCACGTAGTAGGCTGCATCGAGCCATGAATTCCATTGGTTTGCTCCTGAGAACAGGCACATCGTCGCCATCAGCGGCAGCGAAACCGGCAGAATGATTCTCGCAAAAATATGCAGCTCGCCTGCTCCGTCGATTCTCGCCGATTCTCCAAGTTCAGCGGGAATTTCCTTAAAGAAGGACACCGCGATCATGACGAAGAATAGATTCAGCATGGTCGGAATCACATACACGCCAAAGTTGTTCAGCAGTCCGACGCCTCGAAGCACCACGTAGTAGGCAATCAAGCCGCCCGATACGTTCATCGCGATAATAACAAGCACGAAATACAGCTTTCGCAGGACGAGATCCTGTTTTGCCAGTCCATACGAAACGAGACTCGTAAAGATAACGCTTAAGAATGTACCCACAACCGTTCTTAGTACGGTAATACCGAACGCGTTGACCCATTTCGGATCGCTTAAGAAGTATTTATAGTTCTCAAGTGTGAACGCCCGCGGCCACAAATACATGCCGCCTTTCGCCGTATCCGCGCCTTCATTAAATGAGGCGAGCAGGACGTAATAGAACGGATAAAGCGTAACCAATGCAATGATCGCTAATAGGATATAGTTTACGGTATCGACCACACGATCCTCTGTCGTACGTCTTCTCATGGAAAAACCTCCTTTCTTGCTGCTTTCGGTTTCTAATATAAGCTGGATCCGGAAAACCGTCTTGCAATCGCATTACTCGATAAAATCAAGATGACCGAGATGACAGACTGCACTAAATCAATCGCAGCGGCAAATGCAAACCGGCCTTGCGACAGCCCTGCGTGAAACGCATACGTCTGAATAATTTGCGACTTGTCATTGTTGAGCGAGTTGCCAAGCAGCATCACCTGTTCGAAGTTTGATCCGACCAAGCCACCGCCAAGCATAGATCCGATAGATAAAATCGCAACAACTACGATCGAGCCCTTGATGCTTGGGAGGGTCACATGCCAAATGCGCTTCAACCGGCCCGCTCCATCCATCTCTGCCGCCTCATACAGCTGTGGATTCACTCCTGCAATGGCCGCTAGGAAAATAATCGTCCACCAGCCAGCTTCCTTCCAGATCGCCGTACTGACCGCGAGTCCCCAGAAAGAATCCGGATCCGTCAATATTTGCAGCGGTTCGTCGATGATATGCAGCGACATGAACAGGGAATTGATCATTCCCGTATCACTGGAAAAGAAGGCGTATGCCATTCCCGATACGACAACCCACGAAATGAAGTGAGGCAAATAGCTGACCGTCTGCACGAATCGCTTTACGATCGAAATCCGAACCTCGTTCAGCATAATCGCCAAAATAATCGGTACCGGAAAAGAAAACACAAGCTTCAAAATACTGATCGCGAGCGTATTTCGTACAAGTGAAGGAAAGTTATAATCGTTAATTAATTCTTCAAAGTACCTCATTCCGACCCATGGACTTGTAAAAATACCGGAGATTCCCGACGTAATTTTGTAATCCTTGAAGGCCATCAGCACCCCGAACATCGGTGTGAAAGAAAATACGAGCAAAAATGCAAGTCCGAGCCACACAAATATTTGAAAAGGCAGCTGTTTTCGGATGCGCCTGCCGAATGATTCCCGGTTCGGCAGTTTGGCCGTAGTCACTGCTGTATTCGTTTTCATTTCTGCACCCCCTGTCTGTATTCTCATTATAAAAGCGCATACATCCGCTTGAATACGGATCATTCGTAAGCCTAGAGTGTCCGATCTTAAGATTGGACCATGCGGTGACATGATTCTTAATCTGGGGAAATGTAGCGCTTGAAACGGCTTATCTGTCTCGTCATCGAAAATATAAAAACCGCTGGGAACAGAACGTCCCTGGCGGTTAATGATCACTGCCTCTATTAAGTTTCCACCGGCTGTTAACGGATCGCCAGCGGGCTATTCTGCACGACGGACAGCCACTCGCGGGCGATCAGCTCATGACCGACGGTTGTCGGGTGTACCCCGTCCCATATCCAATAATCGGCGCCAGCTCGCTCGCAAGCTTCGTCGAACGCCTTCTGAAGCGGCACGAATACCGCACCGAATTCCTCCGCCAGCTTACGCGTCGTGGCTTGGTAAGCATCCATGCGACGCTTCCATGCGTTCCAATCTTCTGCCGGCGCGCCTACGTTCAAGATAAAAGGCTCGCACAGAACCAGCTTCGTATCCGGCAGCACCTCACGTGTCTCCTCCAAGAGATGGCGGTAAGCTCGCTCGAACCGATCCGTTACACCGCTAGGCTCGCCTTTCATCGTCCGCCAAAGATCGTTGACACCGATCAGGATGCTTAGTAAATCCGGACGCAGGCTGATGCAATCCTCGTTCCATCTGGCATATAAGTCGGATACGCGATCCCCGCTGATGCCTCGGTTTATGAATAAGGGCATCTTGCCAGCGAATTCGTATCCAAGCTGTCCCGCGATCATGTACGGGTATCCATGTCCTAAAATATGATTGGGGTCATCATTGCGTGCTCGATTGCCGTCCGTGATGGAATCCCCTTGAAATAGTATGACTTGTCGCTTTTCCATGGCAGCTGTCTCTTCCTCTCCATATAATGTGCATTGTTGGCGCTTTCTTCCAAGTATACGAACTCTCGTTACGGCATTCAACTGTTGATTGTTAAGGATAAAGGTATGCTCATTTTACTTCACAGTGTTCACCTGACGAACGTCTGCCGTACCCTTCTGGAACGAAGAAAATATGGAATCCAAATGGCAGCTGCTAAAATGGCTCTATACAATACCTTCTCCGCATCCCCATTGTCTAACTGCTTAGCGAAAGTAATCTGCTGGATCATTGCATAGTCAATCACTGCTGCAAGTAGGTTCGAACTATATAAAATAATCATCAGACGAGGAACAATCGATTTTTTCATGTAGAAGTTGATCACAATATACAAACAAAAAATGACAATAAATCCATTGTACACTGATTCGAATACAGTAAGCGACGGCCACAGCGGGTCGTAATAAAAGGACTCCTCGTCCATGATCGTATCCCATTGCTTCCATACCGACATAGCGTCCAATAAATAATAGACCGCTCGTGCGAGCGAAATAAAGAGTCCGATCTGGACCAGTATGAGCCAACCTCCTAGACCAGAGATCGTTAAATCCAGGTGATGATTCGGCCTTAATTTCGTATCCATTTTCACACTTCTTTCTTTTCCCTATTTGTCGTTCTCTTCCATATATATCGAATATGGCATGCCATTCATGTAGTTTTTCTCAGGATATTGTTTCCTTATTTCTTCATAAATCGGAAACTCTTTTCTCTATATCATCGTATTAAGAATGGTAATCATTTTATCAATTGGAGGGAGCAGCCATTATTCAGATGAAAAGCTTAAGAAAACATGCGTATCTCCGTGCCGCTATGTCATTCCTACTTGCATTTACGCTCATATTTTCGACTGCGGTACAAACTTTTGCTTCGGAATCGGAGCAAGCCCCTGCAGAAACAACTACAAAGGAATTGACGGCAGAATCCGCTGCAGCGTTCCTAGATGAGTTTTTCAACTCTGAGGAAGCCAAAGCCATGTATGCGGGCGCTTCTGTAGCCATCGTGAAGGACGATCAAATCATTACGCAACAAGGCTACGGATTCGCCAACGTAGAGAATCAAACTGCAGTTGACCCAGCGAATACCATTTTCCGTATGGCTTCTGTATCGAAAACATTTGCCGCTGTAGCGATCATGCAGCTCGTAGAACAGGGCAAGATCGATCTGAATGAAGACATTCGTACATACTTGCCTGAAAGCCTCGACTTCGAGAATCCTTTTGACACACCGGTCACGGTTGCACACTTATTGACGCATGAGAGCGGATTTGAGATTCGTGACCCCATGCCGGATGATGTGCATAACGACTTTGAATTATTCGTCTCGATGGAGGACTACGCCAAACAATATATGCCGCCGGTCGTTCGCGAACCCGGTACATCCTATATGTATGACAACTTTGCCTATCTGCTGGCAGGTATCATTGTCCAAGAAGTCAGCGGTGAACCGTTCGAGCAGTATATGGAGAACCACGTGTTCCAGCCGATTGGCATGCACAGCAGCGACTTTGACCCTAATAACGTGAATCAGGATCAATTAGCTGTAGGATATGATGCGGCTAAGCAGCCTGTGGAAAATTATGTGTTCAAGCCGACGATTATGCCTCAAGGCGGCATGTACGCTACAGCGGAAGATATCGCCCAATTTATGATCGCTTTCCTGAATGACGGAGCGAACGAAACCGGCCGTGTGCTATCTGCCGATTCCGTGAGTGAAATGGGTGTATTCCGCTCTGACATTCATCCGATTTTGCCGAACGCCACGTACGGGTTTGAGTCTGCAATGCAAATCCCACTGGCTGGACATCCTGAAGAGATCATCGTAAAGTATGGGGACGTACCGGGGAACAGTTCGATGTTGATGTTCATTCCGGAACAGAACGTCGGGATCTTCTTAACGTACACACAAGCTAGTACACTGCGCGAAGTCCTGTATGCACAGTTTATTCAAACGTTCTATCCGGAGTATGCGGCTCCTGTTGAGCTAGGTGAATATGCTTCAACTTCGACGGAGCAGTTGAAAGCGCTGGAGGGGATTTATTCTGACCTTCGTCTCGCCAGCATTGTCTCTAAAGTCGGGGTGAACGAGCAAGGTCAATTAACGATTTCCGATGCTTATCTTGGACTTCGTGCTTTAAAGCAGGTGGATTCGAACTTATTTATCGACGAAATCGCACAGCGCTTCACCGCGTTTACAGTCGATGAAAAGAACGGCGTTGTTTATATGAAAGAACCATATCTCAACCCGCTCGGTTATGCGATCAAGGGAGAAGATCCAGCCGGTTTTACGGATATCGATGCATCCCATCCATACGCTTCGTACATCCTTCCATTGCAGTCGCTTGGACATTATTCGAACGAAGCAGGGCAAGCATTCCAACCTGAAAATGCGGTAACGAGAGCGGAGCTTGCCTACTATCTGGTCACGACAAGCGGTCTGAAGGGTTCTGCTACCGAGCAATATGCCTTCACTGATATTGCGGATCATCCGCTTGCGTCTTATATTCAAATGGCCTATGAAATCGGCATTATTAAAGGAGACGGCAAAGGGCAATTTTATCCTGACCGTGAAGTAACTCGTCAAGAAGCCGCTGTGATGGTGTGGAGCGTCTATCAAACGATGTATCCAGACACGCTTTTCGCAGATGCGAAGCTGACGGGAGAAGTCGACAGTTGGGCAGCACCCGCGGTGAAAATGGCCGTAACACTGGGTTACTTCGGGCCGGAAGTGACCTTCACTGAGGATGGTGCAGCAAACTTTCAAGCGAAGAAGGTAATGACTCGTCAAGAGGAAGCTGCATTCCTTCATCAGCTGCTGTTCCAGCCTTCCGACCAAATCGTCGCTCAGTTGATGGCTCAACAACAGCAATCGCAAGCTGAAGCAGCGCCGGCTGAAGAACCGGCTGCTGAAGCGGCACCTGTACAATAATTCTATTGAGCAGCAAAATCAAAACCCGCCTGGATGATGATCCGGGCGGGTTTTCTATTATGCTATGGCACTGGATGAAAATTCCATCGCCTAACTCTTTAAAAAAGACTAGACAATCATCATCGCTTTCCTTATAATGATCCACGTAAATGATAATCATTTTCAATGCCCTTTTTGAAAGGGTTTTATATTTATTGTTTATTGAGAATGATTCTTAATTAAATATTTTATACATGCACTGGGAGGGTTACATCATGCTGTTCACACGTCAATCCTATATCAACTTAATGATTCTCATATTGTTGACCGCACTCATTGCTGGCTGCTCGACAAATGGCAACAACCATACGACCGCTAACAACCAAAATCAAATTGAAGACGGATCTTCATCTCAAGACAGTACATCGTCTGAAACCAGAACGATCAAACACGAAATGGGAGAAACACCGATCACCGGCACGCCTAAACGAATTATTGCTTTGGAGTTCTCTTACATAGACGCTCTAGCTGCATTGGATATCAAACCGATCGGGGCTGCCGATGACGGAGACCCTAATCGTTTAATTGAGCAAGTGAAAAGTCGAATTGGGGAATATACCTCTGTAGGTACGCGCAAGCAGCCGAGTCTGGAAATCATCAGTTCACTGCAGCCTGATCTCATCATTGCCGACTTGAAGAGACACAAAGATATTTATGACGATTTGCAGAAGATTGCTCCGACGATCGTTCTCACAAGCTTAGAAGCGGATTATGAGGGCATTATGGACGGTTTTACCATTATCGCTGATGCCGTTGGCAAGAAGGAAGAAGCGGAAGCTATTCTGGCTGCGCATCAACAAGCGATCGATCAATTCAAATCGCTCGTACCTGCGGATGAATCCCGTACTGTGATGCCTGCGGTCGTAACCACCGACGGATTCCATGCACATTCCGCCATTTCTTATACCGGCTCGCTGCTTGAATCCATCGGTCTAAAAAATGCTATTCAGGATGCCCATGAAGGCAAGCTGGAAAAGGTCAATCAATACAATAAATTGAACCTCGAACAAGTCGTTGAATTCGATCCAGATATCCTATTCCTCATCAAGGATGGAGATGGGGGCTCGATTGTAGATGAATGGAAGAACAATCCGCTTTGGGCCGAAATCAGTGCCGTCAAGAACGATCAAGTCTATGAAGTTTCACGTACTGTCTGGGCATGGTCAAGAGGACTGATCTCTGCTGAAACGATCCTTGAAGATGCTACGCAATGGTTATATGCTCAATAAAACCCTAAGCACATGATGGAATGGGGAAAAGCGGGAACTTCCCGCTTTTTCCGTGTTTATAAACGAGGATGTGATGATGTTGAAAGTCATAAAGCTCAACAGCCGCACACCCAGCTCTGGTAAGCAGCTAATGACGCTGGGAGCCCTTATCATCGGGGGAATCATCTTATTGCTTCTTGGCGTTTTTTTCAGTATCACGGTTGGGGCTGCCGACATCCGAATAAGCACGGTTTTTCAAGCGATATTCAATTATCAGCTGGTCAAGGATCATATGATTCTTTGGGAACTGCGCTTGCCGAGAACGCTTGTCGGTATTTTCATCGGAGCCAACCTGGCTGTAGCTGGCGCAATCATGCAGGGCATGACTCGCAATCCGCTTGCATCCCCGCAGGTATTTGGTATTAATGCAGGGGCTTCGCTCATCGTCGTTGCGGGCGTCGTGTTTTTCCCCAGCCTCCCTTATACTCAGTTAATCCTTTTGGCATTTATAGGTGCGGCGTTCGGTGGTGTCGCTGTCTATGCTTTATCCCGATCGGATGGAGGGATGTCCCCCGTTAAGCTTGCGCTGGGCGGAATGGCTCTTCATATGTTCCTCTCTTCCATCACAGAAGGGATCATTATGTTTCATGAACATTCGACTGCCAGCGTGCTCTATTGGCTTGCTGGAGGGATAGACGGAAGGGATTGGACGCATGTCCGCATTTTATTTCCTTGGACCGTGATTGGGCTGATTGCAGCGTTATTCTTGGCACGGTCACTCACGATGCTGAATCTGGGTGAAGACGTAGCTAAAGGACTGGGACAAAATAATCGGAGAGTCTATTTCTTCGCGGGTCTTACCGTCATCCTGCTGGCAGGCGCCAGTGTGGCGGTTGCGGGTCCCATCGGATTCGTGGGTCTGATCATTCCACATATTGTGAGATCCTTGGTCGGTGTAGATTACCGCGTCGTGATTCCTTTTTCCGCGTTGTTTGGAGCATTGCTTCTGACCTATGCCGATGTAGCTTCTCGCTTTATCGCCTATCCATTCGATTCCCCTGTGGGTATCGTTACCGCATTTATTGGGGCGCCATTTTTCTTATATTTAGCGCGCCAGGGGGGAAGATTGAAGTGAAAAACACCAAAACTGTCAATCCGCGAGTATGGATTACGATCTTCATCCTCGGTGTCGTCGTCGTTTCGATCATCAGTATGGGGATCGGGGCGCTCTATATTCATCCACTGGACATTTTGAAAAGTTTGTTTGGACAAGACGAGAACAACTACAGCTATATCATAATGAATTTCCGCCTGCCCCGAATACTTGTGGCCTGGCTTGCCGGTGCCGGACTTGCCGTATCCGGTGCGATTCTGCAAGGTGTTATTCGAAATCCTCTGGCCTCGCCCGATGTAATTGGGATTACCAAAGGCGCCGGATTAGCTGCCGTAATCGTCATTCTGTTATATCCAAAATCGCCCGTGTATGTTCTGCCTATCGCCGCTTTTCTCGGTGCAGCTGTCGTCGCCATCGCCTTATATGCTCTAGCCTATCAAAAAGGTGTGAAGCCGGGCACATTAGCTTTAGTGGGCATCGCTTTAGGTGCGATGTGTCACGCAGGTATCCAGTTCTTCATGATCAAGTTTCCCGTTGAAGTCAACGCCGCCTTGGGGTGGCTATCTGGCAGCGTTTGGGGACGGGGATGGGATCATGTGCTTGTCCTCGCTCCATGGATCATCCTGCTGCTGCCTATTACCATGCTTCTGGCAATGAAGCTGGATATTCTAACGCTTGGAGATGAAGTAGCCAAAGGGCTCGGGGAGAGAGTCGAGCGCTTGCGCAGGCTGCTTCTGATCCTCGCCGTCGCTTTAGCCGGAGCGTGTGTCGCGATCGTCGGAACGATCGGGTTCGTCGGCCTGATCGCGCCTCATATAGCCAAACAGCTGGTGGGTGCTAAGCACCGTGTCGTTCTGCCTTTATCCGCTTGTGTCGGAGCCATATGTATCCTTGTTGCAGATGCTATAGGAAGAGGGCTGCTGCCTCCTTCGGAAATCCCGGCGGGGATCTTCACCGCCATCATCGGCGCTCCCTATTTTTTCTATTTACTATTCCGAAAGAAAACCTCTTAATCCGGTGAAAGGAAGGGAAGAAAGATGAATAAATTAGCTGCGGAGCATCTGACCGTCGCCTATGATTCGGCACCCGTCATTGAAGATCTCTCCCTTTCCATTCCCGATGGAAAAATAACAATACTCATCGGTTCGAATGGCTGCGGGAAGTCGACCATCCTTCGTACGCTGGGACGGCTATTATCCCCTAATGCGGGTCATGTATATTTGGACGGCAAACGTATTGATCGCCTGCCCTCTAAGGAAGTAGCGAAGCAGATGGCCATTTTGCCGCAAAGTCCATCGGCGCCTGATGGATTAACCGTAAAAGAATTATGCTATTATGGAAGGAATCCACATAAAGGATTGTTCTCCCGTCATACCGCGGAGGATATGCGTATGGTCGAATGGGCGCTGAAGGCCACGCGAATGCAGGAATTCGCTGAACGCACGCTGGATCAACTCTCAGGCGGGCAGAGACAGCGGGCCTGGATTGCTATGGCCTTAGCGCAAGAGACAGATTATCTATTGCTAGATGAACCGACGACGTATCTCGATCTGGCGCATCAGGTCGAGGTGCTGGAATTGCTGCGGGACTTGAACCGCACCTTCGGGCGAACCATCATCATGGTGCTGCATGATCTGAACCAGGCTGCACGCTATGCCGATCATCTGGTCAGCGTGTTTCAAGGCAAAGTCTATGCTCAAGGTGCTCCGAAGGAAGTATTTACAGCAGAACTCATACACAATGTATTCGGCCTCAACGTGAAAGTCATCGAAGATCCCGTCGAGCACACGCCCATGCTGGTTCCTGTAGGTCTATGCCAGTGCGAGGGCAACTGCTATTGGAAGACGCACTCCGCTCAGAAAAGCACAACTTGACTTGATTGCTGGAGTATCGATTTAACAAATGTGAAATAAGAAATAACGCACCTTTGACTGAATGGTTCAAAAGGTGCGTTTTTTAGGCTGCTTCACCCATCTTATGATTATTAAACCCACTTATTATGTCCCCTTAAAACCACCATGTAATGCAGCTGTTATAAGTAGAACACCAACAATTAGCATGACGTAGCTACCCATCCTAAAACGTTTTATAGCCGATTTAGAAGGTTTTTTATTTAATGTATTCGTGGCTTGTGCTCTATACGTAAGCTCTGGTTTAATAATACCCACGATACCCGGAATAACAAATATGACAAAAAACATGCAGGCTAAGATTATCCTGTCTTCTTGCACTATATCATCCTCTCACCACTAGAAAGCAAGCAATAACATTTATCGAAGGTTCAATCTGACATTATTGCAAATTCTATAAAGATAAGAACAGAAGATATAATAATAGTTATATACCCCCCCGATTTTATTGCATCGGGGTTACTAATCCGGTAGCGTCAAGAAATTTGTGTAAATAGAAAAACCATTTCTTGTAGATGCCGTTGTTTAGTCGGTGGTTGTGAACATTGCTAGAAGTTCAGCGCGTGCCTGGTCAAAGCCGGTATGGCAACGAGTT